>NZ_JBHTVQ010000041.1:59825-75493 GCF_042792855.1 Streptomyces sp. NPDC056600 | reverse complement strand
CGACCAGGATGCTGCGGGGTGCGCTCACGCCTCCTCGCTCAGCTCGATGGCGGCGGCTGGGCAGACGGCGGCCGCGTGTCGGCGCTTTCCGCAGGCACGGGCTGATGAGCGCCGTGGCCGCCGCCGTGCCCGGCCGCCATGAGTCGCTGGCGCGGGATGAAAGAGGCGACCGCCAGAGCCAGCAGGGCGGCTCCGGCGCCGATCGCCATCACGGTGCGGAACCCGTTCTGCGAGGCCACCTCCGCCGGGCCGAAGCTGACGGTCATCTGGGCCAGCACCACACCGGCGAGCGCGCTGGAGACGGAGGTGCCGATGGCCCGCATCAGGGTGTTGAGGCTGTTCGCTGCTGCGGTCTCGGAGACCGGGACGGCGCCCATCACCAGGGCAGGCATCGCTCCGTACGCGAGGCCCACACCGGCGCCGATGACGCAGGAGACCAGCACGAGCTGCCAGATCTGCGACATCAGGAAGATGTTGAGCACGTAGCCGGCGGCGACGGTGACCGCGCCGAGCATCAGGGTCACCTTCGGGCCCCGGGCCCGGGAGATCCGGGCGGAGAACGGCGCCATCGCCATCATGACCAGGCCCTGCGGGGCGAGTACCAGTCCGGAGACGAGCAGTGACTGGCCGAGACCGTATCCGGTGGCCTCGGGGAGCTGAAGCAGCTGAGGCAGGACCAGCGACATGGCGAACATCGAGAAGCCGAACGACATCGAAGCCAGGTTGGTGAACAGCACCTGCTTGCGGGTCGCGACCCGAAGGTCCACCAGGGCGTGGGAGGTGCGCAGCTGGTAGGCGCCCCAGACGAGCAGGATCACCACGCCGGCGGCGAACAGGCCCAGCGTGGTCCCGCTCGTCCAGCCCCACGTCGCGCCCTTGGAGACGGCGAGCAGGAGGCAGACGAGCGCGGCGGAGAGGCCGAACGCGCCGAGCAGGTCGAAGCGGCCTCCGGTGCGCACCCGGGACTCCGGGACGAGGGTGGCGACGAGCGCGGTGGCGAGGGCGCCGGCGACGGTGGAGACCCAGAAGAGCACGTGCCAGTCGTAGTGGTCGGCGATCAGGGCGGCGGCGGGCAGGCCGAGGGCGCCGCCGACGCCGAGCGAGGCGCTCATGACCGCGGTCGCCGAGGCCAGTTTCTCGGTCGGCAGTTCGTCGCGCATGATGCTGATGCCGAGCGGGATCACACCCGCCGACAGCCCCTGCAGGGCACGGCCGATGATCATCGGTACGAGGGAGTCGGCGAGACCGCACACCACGGATCCGGCGGTCAGCAGCGCCAGGCTGATGAGCAGCATGCGGCGCTTGCCGTACATGTCGCCTAGGCGACCGACGACAGGGGTGGCCACCGCAGAGGCAAGCAGGGTGGCGGTCACCGCCCAGGCCGTGTCGGACGGTGAGGCGTCGAGAAGCTCGGGAAGCTGCGGGACCAACGGGATGACCAGGGTCTGCATCAGTGAGACCACGATTCCCGCGAAGGCCAGCACCGCCACGACGGCGTTCGCCCGCGAGGCGTCGACCTTCCCTGCGTCGGCGGGCGGGGTGAGCGTGTCGGACATGGGGACGGGCCTCCGTCTGGACAAGCGGATGATGGGAGAGCAGACTTTTAATTCAAGCCGTTGATTTAATTTAAGCCCGGCAGGTGCACCCGGTCAAGCCGTGCCCGGATCACAGGAGAGGCCGCCATGCCCGATCCAAGACACGCGGGGCGCCCGACGCCCCTCCTCCGAAGGCCAGGGCCTCACCCCTGCTTCTGGGGCCTCGGTAGGCTGGACACCGCGGCTTCCGCCACTGAAGGTGACGAGCGGGCCACGAGTGGCATAGGAGACTGGGCACTTCCCCAGCAGCACGAAATCTCGGAGTGGTGAGGGCAGTGGCCGGCAGAAGTGTGCGCGAGGAGAAGGTCGAGGCCACGCGGGAGGCCATCCTCACTGCGGCGGAACACCTCTTCGCGGAGCGGGGCGTTTACAACGTCTCGAACCGCCAGATCAGTGACGCCGCAGGTCAGGGCAACACCGCCGCGGTCAACTACCACTTCGGCAACAAGACCGACCTGGTACGGGCCATCGCCCGACGCCATACCGAACAGATCGAGCTGATCCGTGACCGTCTCGTCGCCGAGACCCAGGGTTCCACCGGGCTGCGGGACTGGGTGGCGTGCATGGTCCGCCCCGTCACCGAACACCTCGACGGCCTCGGCAGTCCCACCTGGTACGCCCGGTTCAACGCCCAGGTGACCGCCGACCCCGCTCTCTACGAGGCCATCGCGACCGAACCCGCTGCCTCCCCCTCTCTCCTGACCCTCCTCGACGGCCTCAACGCCTGCCTGCCCGACCTGCCGCCCCAGGTCCGGGCCGCCCGCGGAGTGATGGCCAGGCACCTGATCGTCCAGATGTGCGTCGAGCGGGAGCGCGCCCTCGCCGCCGGCGAGTCCTACCCGCCTGCTGCGTGGACGGACACCGCCGACCTCCTCATCGACGCGCTCACCGGCTTGTGGAGCGCACCAGTGACGTGACGAGACCACCGGGAGGTAGCCGCCGGGCACAACGCGCGACGGTCACAGCGCTACGCAGAGATGTACCCGAGGTCACGTACGGCGAGAGGAGTGCCCGGCCCTTCTCCGGTCGGCCTCCCAGGACGCCAGGATCCGCAGCCTGTCGTGGGTGGGTGAGCCCGCCTCCGCGGTCCACACGACCAGTTGCTGGTCGGGGTCGGTGCTGGCGGTCAGCGTGTCCCACTCCAGCGGCAGTTCGCCGGCGACCGGATGGTTCAGGACCTTCGTCCCGACGCTCAGGGGGGCGACGTGATGCGCGGCCCACCTGTGCGGAAGTCGGGTCCTGCACGAGACAGCTCGCCCACCAGCCCGGTCAGCCGGGGGTCGTCGGGGTACTTGGCCGCCTCCATGCTTCTCCGCCGCCGGTGTCGGCGGCGCCCAGGCCGAAGCCGTCCGCGTTCCCCAGGCCCAGGGCACCCTCGTCATACTCCCCAACGACGTCGACGAGAAGCTCCTGCCCTCCCTCCTCACCCTCGCCGACGTCTACGGCACCGGCTACCACGCCGCGCACCAGGCACGGATCGCCCCGGGCGACTCCGTCACCGTCGTCGGCGTCGGCGCCGTGGGTCTCCTCGCCGTGCTGTCCGCCAAGCAGCTCGGTGCCGAACGGATCATCCTCATGGGCCGTCACCGGACCCGCACCGACCTCGGCCGCCACTTCGGCGCCACCGACGTCGTCCCGGAGCGCGGCGAGGAGGGCGTCGCGAAGGTCCGCGATCTCACCGGCGGCCACGGCACCCGCGCCGTCCTGGAGGCCGTCGGCCACCTGCCCGCCAACGAGATGGCCGTCGGCACCGTCCGTCTCGGCGGCGTCATCAGCCGCGTCGGTGTCCCCCCAATACCAGAAACGCCCCCGTCGGCTTCGGCAGCTCTTCGGCCCCAACATCACCCTCACCGGCAGCCCCGCCCCGTCCGCGCCTACATCGACCGGCTGCTCCTCGCGGTCCTGGACGGCACCGTCGACCCCGGCCTCGTCTTCGACCGCGCCCTCCCCCTCGACCAGGCCCCCGAGGGCTACCGCGCAATGGACCGACGCGACGCACTTGAAGGTGCTGCTCACTCCCTGACCAGCGGCATCATCGAGTCCGATCCACGCCCGGCGGGGAACCACGGTCCCCGCCGGGCCTCTGTAACACCACCTAACAGCGCGCAGCTACGGCGGTCAGATGCGCCACTGCCCACACAGAACCGAGCCGGTCAACGCCAGCTGCACCGGCACGAGGATGCAGCCCCGCCCCTGCCACGGCTGTGGAGAGACGTTCACTCACCGACGAGGAGCGGGGCATCCATTCGCTCCCACGCCCCGAGCACGGCCTTGTGTGCGTCCGGCTGCAGGTGGGCGTAGCGCTGGGTGGTCTGGAAGCTCTCGTGGCCAAGGAGGTGTTGAACCTCATAGAGCGAGACTCCCTTCTGGACCAGCCACGAGGCGCAGGTGTGGCGCATGGAGTGTGGCGGATAGTGCGGGACGAGCTGCTGCTCGCCGTCGCTGTCGAAGTAGTAGGCGTCTTCGACGGTGGGCCACCAGGTCTGCCGGCGCCAGTTTCCGTCGTCGAGGCGTCGGCCGGACCGGCCCTTGGTGATGGTGGTGAAGACGAGCGCGTCACGGTCGAGCCGGTGGATGTGGCGTTCGAGTGTCTCCAGGACGTGGGGCGGGAGGGGGACCTCTCTACGGCTCTTGGAGCTCTTGGGATACTCCTTGATGCCGCTCTTGGTGTTGACCTCCACCACGAACAGGCGCGAGCGGCGCTGGTCGATACGGTGGCGGTGCAGCCCGGAGAGTTCTCCCCAGCGCAGTCCGGTGTAGAAGCCGAGCAGGCACATCGTCCGCCACGCGGCGGGGAGTTCATCCAGGATGCTCTGCGCCTGGTCAAGCGTGAACCACTGCGGCGGCTTGACCGCGATCTGGGGCAGGTCGATGCTGCGGCAGGGGGTGACCGCCAGGATGTCGTCGTCGACGGCCGCGCGCATGATGGAGGACGTCAGGTTGTAGGCCCGCTTGACCGCGGAAGCTCCCGTGCCCCTCTCGACCAGGGTCCGGATCCAGCTCTGGACGTCCATGCGGGTGATGGCTCGCATCTCCCAGTCCGCCCAGTGGGGCATGACGTGATTCTTGATACTGGAGGCGTCACCGCGCAGTGTGTGGGGCTCAACGATGCGTGCGTTCCACCATCGGTCGTGCCACTCGCGGAAGGACATCTCGCCAGCCCGCGGGTCGCGCATGCCCCCACGGGCGAACTGGGTTTCCAGTTCGACGCCCCAGGCGCGGGCCTGCGCCTTGAGGGGAAACGATTCGCTAAACCGGTCACCTGCCCGGTTGCGTACGGTCGCCTGCCACTTACCGGACTGCAACTTGCGGAGGTACGAGGCTCTGCTCCTTGCTCAACGGGGCCGCGATGGCATTGGGTCAGCGGCGGGCTGTGGGCGGTACGACGGCACGGCGGCTGATGAACTCGTCGAGGCCGGCCGCTGGTATCCGTACTCGGGACCGGCCCGATCCGGTACGGAGGTCGACGACAGGCAGGTCGCCGGCGGCTATGAAGCGGTAGACGGTGCGGCGGTCGACGTCCAGAGCGGCGGCAACGGCAGGGATGGACAACAAGCGTGCAGGCATGAAGGTGACCTCAAGGTGAGGGTGGGCTGGGCGCCCGCGAAGTCGGCAGCTCGGGCGTCGGGGCTCCAAGGCGGTCAACGAGCCCTGCCAGGGCAGGGGAACCACGTCATAAAAGGGCTCCGCCAATGGAGGGAGGCTGATGACGTGACGGCTTCGTCGGAGCGCGGACGACCGGCGTAAGACTGATGAGCTGGTGGCGCACGAGCTCTGGCTGTCGGCCAGAACGCGCACGGCAACTACGGCTTGAGCGAGTCCGGAAGAGCCATGACTTCGGCTAGGTGATCCCAGGCGAACTCGACCTTCTCCGTGCGGAAGCAGTGCGGGTAACGCAGCGCCAGCCAACTCGGAGTCACGCCAACCCACTCGGCAACCGTGACGGCTGAGATGCCCATCCTCAGCCACTTCACCATGCAGGAATCACGGAGGATGGAGATGGGCTCTCCCAAGCGCCACGAGTACAACTCGTCCCTTGGCAGAACGGCCTCTTGGGCCTGCTGCCACAACCGCTGACATACAGAAGTCGACAACGGCCCACCCCGCGTACCCGGAAACAGCAGATCGGCGTCACGCAGGCCGGACTCACTGATCCACTCAAGCAGGAACACGGAGACCTGTGACGGGAGGGGAATCTCCCTCCCTTTCCCGTTGTGGCGGGCCGCCAACCTACCCAAGTCACGCTCCATGAACATCACGTCACTCACGCGCAGGGCACGAGCCTCGCTCGGACGCAGAGCATGCTCGGCCACCATACGCATGAAGGGGTACACCGAGCGATGAACACCCACCTGCTCACGCACCCAACCGAGCAGCGCTCGAACCTGCTCCTCAGAGAGCAACCATTCTTCGTCCATGACCTCAACAGACACGGCTCTGACTCCTCAAGGGAAATGACTACCTGCGTCACGCGGGGGATCAGCGCGACAGGCTCAATGGTCGGAGGAAACGCCGGTTTGGCTAACCGGCGATCGTCGGCTATGTTGCGCCCAGCACGGCGCTCACAGCAGTCGGGAAATAGCTGGTCGTAGCCGCGCTTTTGCAGACCGTTCTAGGTTTGCTTGCTTCGCCGCGTCATTCCAGTCCGTTGCGCCCTCTACGTGTCTGCCGTCGGCGAATTCACACGCCCCAGCGCCACGACCCACGCGCTCACCAAGCTGCCCCGGCGAGGAACAGAGCAGGCGCCTTCTAAGCGCCTGCTCTATCACGAGGCGCACCCTGCCGTGACCCTTCGGCTTCGGGGGCTGCCCGGGAACGCATGGAAGCGCGGAAGCGGAACTCAGGAATCAGCCGTCGAATAGATCCGCTTGCTCCCAACGGGCTGGCGCCGACTCGCCTGAGTCGAGCAGATTCCCAAGCTGCGCCGCTTCCTCGTTGGACAGCCCTAGAAACAACCGAAGCGTAGTCCCCAGCAATTCAACGAAGGGTACAAGCGCTCTTGCTCCCGGCGGGCTGGCGATCCTGCTGATGAAATTACACCGCAGGGGAACTCGGGTAGACGTCAGAGCCTGCGCTTCAATTACGCCCTCCTCCCGCCCCAGCGCGGCACTAATGCCGTCCAGTTGCGGGTCATGAGTAACGTCTTCACCCGGCGCGTCATAGCCGATACTGCGGTTTGTCATCAGCATGCGGATGGATGTCAACGGGATAGAAAAAGCGGCGGCGCGTTCCCGGACCTCCGCCAATAGGGGTGCGTCAAATTCTTCGGGAGCGTGAAGATCCTTGCGACTGGAAGCCATGTAGGCGATGAACCCAGGGCCGTGAAGGCCAAGATGCCCATCCTTGATGACCCAGCGCCACGCGTCACCGGTGCTCGGCGAATCCGGTTCCACCACCATGCAGACGTGCGCCTTCCACGTTTGCACCGCGCTGCGCATCAGCCGCTGGAGGTTGGGGGTGTCCGTGATGTCTGTCCGCAGGAGAGTCTTAACGTCCACGAGCGGTCGGATACGTCGCCAGAATCCGGCATCCCTGATCTCCGGAGAGGCCAGCAGCAGGTTGAGCGAGGTCTCGTCGAGAGACGCCAGGTGGGGCACACTGGCCGGGAAATCCGACAAGGAGCGGCCGCTCCCCTGCCACATAGCCGCCATCAATGTGGACATACGGCGCGAGACGTCGGGCACCGTGTGCCTGGAGACCTGTGAGAGGGCCAGGCGAGTGGGTTCCGTTCGGCCTTCGCGCGCTGCCTCGACACCCGTGCCGACCGCGTACAGGAAGCGGTCGACTTGACCCGCTTCCATGATGCCGCGGCCACCCTCGACGATCGCATCGGATGCCAGAGTGGTTGGTGTCCTCGTGGGGGTGCGAGCCGGCAGCGCCCCGAGCCCGGAGGGATCGAGCACAAGGGTGTGACGTTCCTCGGCAACGGCTTCCAGTTGCTGTCGCGCGGGCCCTGCCCCCAGGTGGACAAGGGGCACAACCAGCGGTTGCTGCTCGCGCTCGAGAAGCTGGACATCCGAAGCCAGAAGCCCCGGATCGCCCGAGGCACGAAGGTAGACCCGGCGTTCGGAGCGGTGAGCGCCGGAGCTCCATGTCATCAACAGATCCGGTACGTAGGTGTGGTTGAAGAAGTCCGTCCGCACGATCCGGGCTGTGGGATAGACGTCCAGGAGACGTCGTTGCACCACATCCTTGACACGCTCGACCGCTTGCCGGGGATCGGGGTGGTCGAGCGCGCTGTTGATCTCCGGCGCCATCGGCGTCACCATGCCGACCTCCCCTGGCTGTTGTAGAAGTTGGCCACAACCCCGCGCCAGTCGTCCAACGGAACCAGCTTTTCTTGCTTCTCCGACATCACGACCAGCCAGAGTCGCTCTGACAAGTCCACCAGCAGCTCATCTTTGATCGACTCTGCAGCCATTCCGGGATCCTCGATACCGAAGATGCGCAGCGACTCTGCGAGTACGGCCTCTCGGATCGCCTGAGGGCTGGTGAGCTGGTCCCAGTCGTTGGCGCGGAAGGGCGCCCAACTGATCCACATGTAGTGGTCTCCGAGCATGTATCCCTGGCTCAGCGCCACGTAGCACTTGGCGAGGAAGCTTTTGTAGGCGGGACCTTGGTCGCTCGCGTTCCGCCGCCACTTCACCTCGGCACAGAACATCTGGCCGTCCCAGTCGCCGCCCCGCATGACCCCGCCAAGGTCGTACGAGAAGGGATTCTCGTTCCCGTTCGGCCACCGCAGGGTGAGCTTCCGCGCCCATACACCCTCGAGGTTGGTGTAGGACTGGGACACACGCATGGTGCCTTCGAGCCAGCGCTTGACTCGTTGCACCGCCTCGGCGCCCTTTACGTGCTCTTCTTCACCCGGCACAGCGCAAGAGTATCTTTACGTACCATCTCTGATACAGAGTGCGAGGAACCTGGCGAGCACTCGCGCGTGAGGCGCCAGCCACGCTGCGGCCGCCATGCCCCTCGTCGCCGCTGAGCGACATGGCGCTCCCCCACCTGCGCGCCGCCGCGCTCGAATTTCCGCGTTCTACGGTCCAGCCTGGCGTTTGGGCTCGTACGCACTCCAGCCCTTCAGGTATGGCCGCAGGTCATCCGGCGTCGGTTCACGCGGCGTCGGCATGCCCGGAGGCTGCCGCAGCGGGTCGATGTCCCGTGCGTACCGACGCGCCCACTCCAGCCAACGAACCTGCGATCCCGTGGGCTGTTGGTCACCGTCCGCCTCCAGGACTTCAAGACGCCGCTCCAGAGCATCGCAGTACTCCCCGATGAGGGCAGCCTCACGCCATCGCCGGGCCTCATCACGCAGCACCGCGGCAAGTTGCTCCTGGCGCGCCGATTCCTTCGCCTCCTCCACGGATGCCCGCCAGCGCGTCTCGCGCTCCCGCCGTCTACGTTCATCGTTCGCCCTGCGCTCCGCGTCCTCCACCGCACGCTCTTCGATCTCTGCGAGGATTACGCCCAGAGCCTGCTCAAGCGACCTGTTCTTCCGGTCACGCCAACATCCCGACCGCCTGGTCAGCCCGTGCGCGACCTCCACGACGAGGTCGCGCGGAACGCTCCGGAATTGTGGACTCGGGGAACTCCTGCCTGGCGGTGATGGTGCGGGCGAAGCCGTCAACGACGATGTCCACTCCGCCCTCGCGCCTGTAGAACCGTGAGTGGACTGCTCTCACTTCATAGCCTCGCCGCACCGCCTCAGCCGCGAGCCCCTGAAGCAACAGGAGTGACCTGCAGCGAAAGGGAGACGGCATCACCAAGCGCTGGTCGTCGCCTTTCAGCACCCCCACAACCGGATGAAGATGCCCCAGCCGCGCGGGCACGGGAACCGGACCGTTGGCCGCCGGACGCTGGCTGCGCGCGTTGGGGTGCGGGCCCTCAGCAAGGAAGAACTCCAGGCCGCGCCCGCCGTACGGAACCTTCTCGATACGGCGCCCTTCCGGCTCCATGTCGTGCCGCTTCGCGTAGTTGACGACGCGCCGCCACTCCGCGACCTCGTCGTCACTCGGGTCGGTGAACCGAACCCGTCCTTCGGCCGACAGCCGCTCGACCAACTCCTGGGCCTTCGCTCTCCGCGCTTGAGCGACGGGACGCTCGCTGTAAGGCTACGCTGAATCGCTCGGCACGGCGGCATCGCCACCTTCCTCGAACGACGCAGGTAGCTGGTCAGACGTGGCACACACCGTACGCGCCGACAAGCGAGCCCACCCGACAATCCGAGGCGCGCTACCCCTCGGGCAGGACCGTGGCCGCCCACACAGGTTCCTCAGCCCACGCTTCAGCCCAGGTCACAGCCTCCCGAAACACACCTGACGCACCGTCAGAACGAGCGTCAAATGAGCGTCAAGACACCTTGGCGAGCGTCATTTGAGCGTCACGATTTCGCCCGTAACGCGCATAGCGCACATCCCGCACACCGAGTAAAGCCGCAGGTCAGCGGCCCTTTTCGACAGGCTCCAGGATCGCCACGCACTCCACGTGGTGGGTCATCGGGAACAGGTCGAAGACCCGCAGCGTGCGGACGCGGTAGCCGCCGTCGCGGAAGTACGCGAGGTCGCGGGCGAGGGCGGCCGGGTCGCAGGCGACGTAGGCGACGCGGCGGGCGCCGAGGGAGGCCAGGTGGGCGACGGTCTTGCGGCCGGCGCCGGCGCGGGGCGGGTCGAGGACGATGAGGTCCACCTCGGTGATGCCGGTGCGCGGCAGGACCGCCTCGACCTTGCCCTGCTCGATGCGGACCCGGTCGAAGCCGTCCAGGTTGTGGCGGGCGTCCTCCACCGCGCGCTTGCCGGACTCGATGCCGAGGACCGCGCCCTCGTCGCCGAGGCGGTCGGCGAGCGCGCCGGCGAAGAGGCCGACGCCGCAGTACAGGTCGAGCGCGGTCTCGCCCTTGCGGGGCAGCAGGCCCTGCATCACCGCGGTGACGAGGGTGTCCGCGGCCTTAGGGTGGACCTGCCAGAAGCCGCCGCTGCCGACGCGGTAGGTGCGGCCGTCGGCCCGCTCGCGGACGAAGGGGCGGCCGTGCACCCGGTGCACCCCGCCGTCCTTCTCACCGACCCGCATCACGGAGACGGGGCGGTCCAGCTCGACGATGGGCAGCCGGGCGCCCACCCGCGGGGCGAGGATGACCTGGCGGTCCTGGGAGCCGGTGGCGGCGATGGCCTCCACGCTCTCCATGCCGGACCAGTCGCGCTGCTCGATGCCGAGCTCGCTGACGCCCTCGGCGGCGATCAGGCAGCGGTCGATGATCTGCACCTCGTGCGAGCGGTGCTTGCGCAGGCCGGCCTCCCCGGTGTCCGGGTCGACGGCGTACTGGACGCGGGTGCGCCAGGACGGGACCTGGCCGGCGGGCACCTTGTCGCCCTCGGCAGGCATCACGGTGCCGTCCCAGCCGGCCTCCTCCGGGGTGAGCCCGGCGAGGCGCTGGAGCTGCTCGGCGACGACCTCGCCCTTGAGCCGCCGCTGGGCGCCCGGCTTGGCGTGCTGCCAGTCGCAGCCGCCGCACTTGCCGGGGCCCGCGAACGGGCAGGGCGCCTCGACGCGGTCCTTGGACGCCTCGAGGATCTCCACGGCGTCGGCGCGCAGGAACCGCGCGCCCTCCTCGCCCTCGGTGACGCGGGCGACGACGCGCTCGCCGGGCAGCGTGTGCCGGACGAAGAGGACCTGACCCTCGTCGGTCCGGGCGATGCAGTGCCCACCGTGGGCCACGGGGCCGATCTCGACCTCGTACTCCTCCCCCACCAGCGACTTCTTCTCCTGTGCCTGCATGGCGGGGTGACTCCACAACCTCGGTGACGAATCGGGCGCGCGCACCGGTGGCGCGCGTCCGGACAACAGCCGACCAGTCTACGCGGTCGGCGCGCCCGCCCGTCCGGACCGAAATCGGGCCGGACGGGCAGGCGGAGCGGGCGGACCCTCAGGCCCGGCCCGGGCGCGGGCGGACCCGCCCGCAGCGCGTGGGCGGTCCTTCAGGCCCGGCGCGCCCCGGCGCGGCCGGCCCGCCGGGTCACCCGGGCCCGCCCTGGGACCCGTCCGCCCGGGTCGCGCCCTTGCGGTCGTGCCGCTCGCCGCTGCCGCCATTGCCGCCGCCGCTGCCGCCGTTGCCGCCGTTGCCGCCGTTGCCGCCGTTGCGCGACGAGGCGGCGGGACCGCGCCGCACCGAACCGGGAGCGGTCCAGTTCGCCCGCCGCCGCGCCCGCAGCCGGGCGACCTCGGAGGACTCCAGCTGGTACGGGACCGAGGTGACCATCACACCGGCCTGGAAGAGCAGCCGACCCTTGAGCCGCAGCGCGCTCTGGTTGTGGAGCAGCTGCTCGTACCAGTGGCCGACCACGTATTCGGGGATGTAGACGGACACCACGTCGCGCGGGGACTCCCGGCGCAGGTTCTTGACGTACTCCACCACCGGGCGGGTGACCTCACGGTACGGCGAGTCCAGGACCTTCAGCGGCACGTCGATGCGGCGCCGGTCCCACTCCTCGCGCAGCTCCTTCGTCTCGGCGGGGTCGACGTTGACGGTGAGCGCCTCCAGGGTGTCGGAGCGCATCATCCGGGCGTAGCTCAGCGCCCGCAGGGCCGGCTTGTGGACCTTGGAGACCAGGACCACCGAGTGCACCCGGGAGGGCCGCTGGCTCTCGTCGCCGGGCTGCTCGGGCGCGGCGATCTCCTCGGCGACCCGGTCGTAGTGGCGCCGGATCACCGTCATCGTGCCGTAGAAGATCACCATGCCCAGCAGGGCGACCCAGGCGCCGTGGGTGAACTTGGTGAGCAGCACCACGACGAGCACCAGGCCGGTGAAGGTGGCGCCGAAGGCGTTGATGGCGCGCGAGCGCTGCATCCGGCGGCGGGCCGCCTGGTCGCGCTCGGTGGCCAGGTGGCGGTTCCAGTGCCGGACCATGCCGATCTGGCTGATGGTGAAGGAGACGAACACGCCGACGATGTAGAGCTGGATCAGCCGCGTGGAGTCCGCGTCGTAGACCACCACGAGCAGGGCTGCCGCGCCGGCCAGCAGCACGATGCCGTTGGAGAAGGCGAGGCGGTCGCCGCGGGTGTGCAGCTGGCGGGGCAGGTAGCGGTCCTGGGCCAGGATCGAGCCCAGCACCGGGAAGCCGTTGTAGGCCGTGTTGGCGGCGAGGAAGAGGACCAGCGCGGTGGCCCCGGCGAGGATCAGGAAGGGCAGCGTGTTGTGCCCGAATACCGCCTCGGCGACCTGGGTGATCACCGGGTCCTGGACGTAGCCGGAGCCCACCGGCTGCCCGTTCTCCAGCAGGTCGCGGGCGGGCGACTCGGCCATCTTGACGCCGGTGGCCATGGCGAGGGCGATGATGCCGCAGAACATGGTGACGGCGATCGTGCCCATCAGCAGCAGCGTGGTCGCGGCGTTGCGCGACTTCGGCTTGCGGAACGCGGGCACGCCGTTGGAGATCGCCTCCACGCCGGTCAGCGCGGCGCAGCCGGAGGAGAAGGCCCGCAGCAGCAGGAAGACCAGCGCGAACCCGGCGATCCCCTGGTGCTCGGGGTGGATCTCGAAGTCGGCGGTGGGCGCCTGCATGTCGTCGCCGAGGATCATCCCGCGGAAGGCGCCCCAGATGATCATCACGAAGACGCCGGTGACGAAGACGTAGGTCGGGATGGCGAAGAGCTTGCCCGACTCCTTCACCCCGCGCAGGTTCATCAGGGTGAGCAGCACGATCACGGCGACCGCGCAGGCGACCTTGTGCTCGACCACGAACGGCACGGCCGAGCCGAGGTTCTCGATGCCGGAGGCGATCGACACGGCCACGGTGAGCACGTAGTCCACCAGCAGCGCGCTGGCCACGGTCTTGCCGGCCCGGCGGCCCAGGTTGGTGGTGGCGACCTCGTAGTCGCCGCCGCCGCTGGGGTAGGCGTGCACGTTCTGCCGGTAGGAGGCGACGACCGTGAACATCAGCACCACGACCGCCACGGCGATCCAGGGGCTGAAGTGGTAGGCCGACACGCCCGCGATCGACAGGACCAACAGCACCTCGCCGGGCGCGTAGGCCACGGAGGAGAGCGGGTCGGAGGCGAAGACGGGCAGGGCGACCCTCTTGGGCAGGAGGGTCTCCCCCAGCCGGTCGCTGCGGAGTGCGCGCCCGATGAGGATGCGTTTGGGCACGTCGGTCAGTTTGGACACGACAGTGGATCGTAGGCCCGAGCAGGGGGAGGACCCAGCCAGGGACATCAGGATCGCGTTAAGGGTTTCAAAACATCGCCAAGGCTTTACCCGGCCGGTGCGGGGGGTGGTTTGCTCCGGACGCTGCGTGTGTACCTTGGGCGGCTGTCTGAGACCCTGTTCGTGTCGGCCGGCGACGCCGGTCGGCGCGTACGGCTGGACAGCATCAGTGCGGAACGACAATCGGGACACCGGAAGGACGGTCGTGCACATCGTCATCATGGGCTGCGGACGCGTAGGCGCCGCGCTCGCCCAGACCTTGGAGCAGCAGGGGCACACGGTCGCCGTGATCGACCGCGACCCCACCGCCTTCCGCCGGCTGGGCTCCGGGTTCGGAGGCCGCCGGGTCACCGGCGTGGGCTTCGACCAGGACACCCTGCGTGAGGCCGGCATCGAGGAGGCGGGCGCCTTCGCCGCCGTCTCCAGCGGCGACAACTCCAACATCATCGCCGCCCGGGTGGCCCGCGAGATGTTCGGCATCGAGCACGTCGCGGCCCGCATCTACGACCCGCGGCGGGCGGAGGTCTACCAGCGCCTCGGCATCCCGACGGTGGCCACGGTCCGCTGGACGGCGGACCAGATGCTGCGCCGTCTGCTGCCCTCGGGCGCGGAGCCGCTGTGGCGCGACCCCACCGGCGGCGTCCAGCTGGCCGAGGTGCACACCTCCCCGGCCTGGATCGGCCACCGGATCAGCCGGCTGCAGGACGAGACGGGCGTGCGGGTGGCCTATCTCACCCGGTTCGGCGAGGCGATGATCCCCTCGTCGCAGACCGTTCTCCAGGACGGCGACCTGGTCCACGTCATGATGCGGACCGAGGACGTGGCCGAGATCGAGGCCGCGTTCGCCAAGGGTCCGGAAGAGGAGGCGGGGCACTGATGAGGGTCGCCATTGCCGGAGCCGGCGCCGTCGGCCGCTCGATCGCGGGCGAGCTGCTGGAGAACGGCCACGAGATCCTGCTGATCGACAAGGCGCCGACCGCCATCTCGGTGGAGCGGGTGCCGCGCGCCGAGTGGCTGCTCGCCGACGCCTGCGAGATCACCTCGCTGGACGAGGCGGCGCTCCAGCGCTGCAACGTCGTCATCGCCGCCACCGGCGACGACAAGGTCAACCTGGTGGTCTCGCTGCTGGCGAAGACCGAGTACGGGGTTCCGCGGGTCGTCGCCCGGGTCAACAACCCGAAGAACGAGTGGCTCTTCAACGAGGCGTGGGGCGTGGACGTCGCCGTCTCGACGCCGCGGCTGATGTCCGCGCTGGTGGAGGAGGCGGTGAGCGTCGGCGACCTGGTGCGCCTGCTGCGCTTCAGCCACGGCGACGCCAACCTGGTCGAGCTCACGCTGCCCCCGGAGTCGGCCCTGGCCGGCACCCGGGTGGGGGACGTGGCCTGGCCGCAGGACACCTCGCTGGTCACCATCATCCGCGGCTCGCGGGTGCTGGCGCCCTCCCCCGAGGACTCGCTGGAGGCCGGCGACGAGCTCCTGTTCGTGGCCGCGCAGGATCGCGAGGAGCAGCTGGAGAGCCTGCTGTCGGTGCGCAACAACGTCTGACGACGCCGGCAGCGCCCCGCACGACGGAGCGGCGGGCCCGTGACACCTCGGAAAGGGTGTCGCGGGCCCGCCGCTCTTCGTCGTGCGGGAGGGCGTCCGTAGGCCGGCCGTCAGGCCTCGCGGCGGTGCCGCCCGCCCTGGTCCGGCGCCTCGGCGGCGACGGCGCCCTCGGTGGCCACGGGGCCCCCGGCCGTCTCGGCGCCCGCGGTGCCGGTGGCGGGGTCCTGGGCCGCGGGGGGGGGGGGGGGGGGGGCCCCCCCCCCCCCCCCCCCGCCGGCGGGGGGGGCGGGGGGCGGGGGGGCCGGGGGCCGCGACGCAGCAGGCAGCAGCGC
>NZ_JBHTVQ010000041.1:0-59815 GCF_042792855.1 Streptomyces sp. NPDC056600 | reverse complement strand
CTCGGCGGCCGCCTCGGCCCGCTCCCGCTCCTCCATCTCGGCGAAGACGTCGATGGGCGCGGGCGCCTTGGCCAGGAAGACCCAGGTCAGCCAGACGGCCAGCAGGAACGGCGGGATCTTCAGCCCGATCAGCACCCAGCCGAGCTCGGTGGTGTCCGCCCACCAGTACAGCGGGAAGAGGATCGCGCACTTGGCGAGCAGGATCAGGCCCCAGGCGACGCTGGCCTTGGAGTAGGCCTTCTTGCGGCCCGGGTTCCGCTTGCGCCAGGACAGGTTCTCCTTGAACAGCGGTCCGAGGATCACGCCGATCAGGGGGAAGCCCAGCGCCGTGGACAGCAGGTAGGCCACCGCGAGACCCAGCGTGTAGAGCATGCCGGGCAGGTAGAAGTCCTTGGCGTTGCCCGTCATCATCGCGAAGACCACACCGAAGGCGACGCCGAAGACGCCGCTGAAGGCGTGCTTGACGGTGTCCTTCTGGACCAGCCGCAGGACGGCCATCAGCAGGGACACCGCGAGCGCGGCGATCGCCGAGACGTGCAGGTCCTTGTTGACGGTGTAGATCGCGACGAAGATCAGGCCGGGCACGACCGTCTCGATCATGCCGCGGACGCCGCCGAAGGCCTCGCCGAGTGCGGCCTCGGTCGCCGCCCGTGAGTCGTGCTCCGTCTGCGGTGCCTCTTCGGTCGGCTTGTCGAGCGACGTCACCGGCTACTCCCGTCCGAGGGGTCTCAGTTCGTAGTGGGGGTTGAACAGCACGCGGCGGCCCCGGATCAGGGTGATCCGTCCCGACGCGATCAGTCTGCGGCCGGGTTCCACGCCCACGATGGAGCGCCTGCCCAGCCACACCACGTCCAGGGCGGCCGAGCCGTCGAACAGTTCGGCCTCCAGGGCGGGGACCCCGGCCCGCGGGCGCAGGGTGACCGTGCGCAAGGTACCAGTGACGGTGACGACCTCCCGGTCGCTGCAGTCACCTATTCGGGTCATTCCCGCGGTGTCCGTCTCCTCCCGCAGCTCCTCGCACTCCAGGTCCTCCTGGGACGAGGAGAGCCGGTCGATCATGCGGCGGAACCGGCCCACCGGCTTGTCGGAACGGGGAACAGCGTTCATGCCTGAAGCCTACCGGGGCGGCGGGAGCCGCCGGAACCCGAACGGAACGCGGCATTCCGCACCCTCGCCCGGGGAGACGGAGGTTCCACCGGAAGAGTGCGGTTGCCTGCCCGCCGAGGGGTCCCCGAGACCTTCCGCCGCTTCCCCGGGCGGGCCCAGGACGCACTCCGCCGCGCCCCTCGAAGGGGCGCGGCGGTGCGGGGCGGTGACTAGCGGATCTCGGAGATCTCCGGGCCGCGCTGGAGCTGGCCGATGCCGCCCGCGAAGCGCGAGCCCTGGTCCTCGGCCGACGTCTGCATGCCCTCGGGCACCATCTGCGCGTCGTTCGGCAGCTTCAGCACGATCGGGTCCCGCGGAGCCATCGGCCCCTCGCCCCGGACCACGACCGTGTCGCGGAAGATGTGCTCCAGCAGACCGGCGGCCTCGGGCTGCACCGCGCCCTGCCCGGAGATGACGCCCCGCAGGAACCACCGCGGGCCGTCGACGCCGACGAACCGCACGACCTGGAAGCCGCCCGTGCCGTCGGGCAGCTTCACCGGTACCTGCGCGCGCAGCTCCCAGCCCAGCGGGCCCTCGGTCTCGTCGACGATGCCGCCCTGCTGGGTGATGCCGGAGGCGATCTCCTCCCGCACCTCGCCCCAGATGCCCTCACGCTTGGGGGCGGCGAAGGCCTGCAGCTGGATGGCGCTGTCGCGCAGCACGACGGTCGCGGCGACGATGGCGTCACCGGCGACCTCCACGCGCAGCTCCATGCCGTCGACCCCCGGCACGAACACGCCGCCGAGGTCCACGCGGCCCTCGCCGGGCTCACGGACCTCGGAGCTGTCCCAGGGCCCGTCGGGGCGCGGTGCAGGCTCCAGCCTCACCCGCTCCTGACCGGCCTCTTCCGCCCCGCTGCCGACACCGCCGACGACCTGCTCGGCCTCGCCCGCCGCGCCCTCGGCAGTGCCCTTCTTGCGACGTCCGAACACGTCACTGTCCTTCCCGGTCGGATACGCCCGAACCGTATCGATTCCCACCCGCCAAGTCGCCCACCGCGGCGTGACCGCCGGTTGACCCGAAGCCCCCCGCGGCCCGTACCGAGCCGGGAAGTTCCGCCACCTCGTGGAAGCGGACCCTCTCGACCTGCTGGACGACAAGTTGCGCGATCCGGTCGAAGCGCTCGAACCGCACCGACTCGCGCGGGTCGAGATTCACCACGATCACCTTGATCTCCCCACGGTACCCGGCATCCACCGTCCCTGGGGCGTTCACCAGTGCCACACCGCATCGAGCTGCCAGACCCGAGCGCGGGTGCACGAAGGCGGCATACCCCTCGGGCAGGGCGATCGAGACCCCGGTGGGCAGCACGGTCCGCTGCCCGGGGGCCAGTTCGCAGGCCTCGGTGGTGCGCAGATCGGCGCCCGCGTCGCCCGGGTGGGCGTAGGCGGGCAGCGGCACCTCGGGGTCGAGGCGGCGGATCAGCACCTGGAGGCCGTCGCTCACGGATTCACCTCGAAGGCGCGCGCCTGGCGCACCGCGTCGGGGTCGTCCATCACGGCCTGGATCTCTTCCTTGCGGCCGTTCTCGATGAAGTGGTCGACCTTGACCTCGATGAACAGCGCGTCCGCGCGGACCGCCACCGGGCCCTCGGGCCCGTCCAGGCGCCCGACGGCGGTCGCGTAGATCTTGCGGCCGGCCACGGCGGTGACCTCGGCGGTGATGTGGAGCACGCTGCCCACCGGCACCGGACGCCGGTAGTCGGTCTCCAGCCGCCCGGTCACCGAGATGGTGCGCAGCAGCCAGTTCAGGGAGCCCAGCGCGTCGTCCAGCGCGGTGGCGAGGATGCCGCCGTGCGCGAGGCCGGGGGCGCCCTGGTGTTCGGGACGCACGGTGAACTCGGCGGTGACGTCGACGCCGTCGCCGGCCCGGGTGACCAGGTGCAGGCCGTGGGGCTGGCCGGAGCCGCAGCCGAAGCAGTTCTCGTAGTGGGAGCCGACGGGCTCGCCGGGGGCGGGGGCCTCGGGGTGCCGCACCGGGGCGGCGGCGTCGGCGGGGGGCTGCACGGCCGTGTTCGTTGCACTCACGGCGCAGACCTTACCCGCGCGTACGCGCGAGGCGGACACCGTGCCAAGCTTGACGGCATGGAGCGTTCCCCCTCGCAGAGCCCCCAGCAGCCCGCCTCGCCCTCGCCGTCGGCGGCCGGGGCGTCCCCGGCCTCCGGCGGGGCGACGCCCGTCCGCGCCGTCGTGTCCTACGACGAGCGCCTGTCGGCGCCGTGGCACTGGTGGCTGTACTGCCTGCTGCTGGGCATGGCGGCGGCCCTGGTCGTCTATCCGTTCGGGGTGCTGCCGATGCTCGGCGGCCTGGTGCTGGGCGGGGCCCTGTCGGCGATCGTGGTGAGCTCCTACGGCTCGGCCAGGATCCGGGTGGCGGGCGACGCGCTGCTGGCGGGCGAGGCGCGCGTGCCGGTGCGGGCGCTGGGCGAGTCGGAGGTGCTGGACCCGGCGGAGGCGCGCGCCTGGCGGTCGCACAAGGCCGACCCGCGCGCGTTCATGCTGCTGCGTGCCTACGCGCCGAGGGCGCTGCGGGTCGAGGTCGTCGACCCGCAGGACCCGACTCCCTACCTCTACCTGTCCACCCGCGAGCCGGAGCGGCTGGCGGCGGCGATCGAGGCGGCCCGCCCGGCGGCTCGATAGCCGCCCGGGTCAGTCCTTCCGCGGGCCGTCGGGTCCGGGCGTCCCCGGCCCGGAACTGTCGCGCCCGGGCTCCTCGGGAGCCTCGTGGTCCCCGTGGACGGTCTCGGGCAGTGCCAGCGGCTCGGAGTGTCTGTCCAGCGGGGGCAGCTCCGGGAGGTGCTCCCAGGGGACCCGCACCTTGCGCAGGTCGGTGCGGATGTGTTCGGCGAACCGCCTGGTGTCGCGCCGGTTGACGACGGCGCCCACGGTGGCGCCCACCATGAAGGGCAGCATGTTCGGCACGTTGCGGATCAGGCGTCGTTTGATCTGACGCCTCAGCTGCTGTTTGAGGCCGGTGTCGACCACCGCGCGGAAGGTGCTGGGCCGGGTGGGGTCCACCCCGTGCTCGGAGGACCAGACCCTCACGTAGGCGATGCTGCGGGCGCGCAGATCGCCCGGAGGGCGCCGTCCGTAGACCTCGTGGAGTTCCGCCACGAGCTTCAGCTCGACGGCGGCGACGGCGGTGATCTCGGTCGCCATTCCGGCGGCCCAGGCCGGCGGGGCCGGCAGCATGTTCGCGGCGCCGACGCCGGCGCCCACGGCCGCCGAGGCCTTGGCCGCTCCGGCGACGAGCCGGTCGGCGATCTCCTCGGGGCCGAGCCCCGGGAAGTGCCGCCGCAGGGTGTCCAGGTCGCGCACCGGGATCCGGGGCGCGACGGCGACGATCCTCTCGGCGACGACGCCCAGCGCGGCGTGCAGCCGGCCTTCGGCCCGCCGCCGGGCGAGAAGCCCGTCGGACGCGGCCGGCGCCGGTGCACCGCCGCCGGCCGTCTCGAGCGGGGCTCCTTCGCCGGTCACGGCATCAGGGCCCCGCTCTTCGGCGTCACGCGCGCCGTACGAGCCGTCGGACGGCTCGAGGTCCGCTCCCCGCTTGCGGGAGCGGCGCTTCCAGGGTGGGGTCGAGCCGGGCACGGCCGACCCCGCCTCAGTCGCAGTCGCGGCAGATCGGCTGGCCGTTCTTCTCGCGGGCCAGCTGGCTGCGGTGGTGCACCAGGAAGCAGCTCATGCAGGTGAACTCGTCCTGCTGCTTCGGCAGCACCCGGACGGCGAGTTCCTCGTTGGAGAGGTCCGCTCCGGGCAGTTCCAGGCCCTCGGCGGCCTCGAACTCGTCGACGTCCACCGCGGAGGTGGACTTGTCGTTCCGCCGTGCCTTCAGTTCTTCCAGGCTGTCCGAGTCGACGTCGTCGTCGGTCTTGCGTGGAGTGTCGTAGTCGGTTGCCATGTCGCTCTCCCCCTCTGGGTGGTCTTGGGTGTCTCCAGCGCCGTTAACGCGTGAGAGGCCGGACTTGTGCCCGACCTGAGGCGGAGATTTTGCCTCACATCAAGGTCTGTTACTCAATCGACACCCAACCGGACTCCCGAAGAGTGATCGGCTCGGATGGCGAACCGGACCGTACACCCTGCGAATGCTCTGGTCCAAAGGCGTCTGTCCGTGTACTGCCCGGCATCAGGACGCCCGAAAACCCGGTTTTCCCTCATTTTCGGAGCCCGTTGTCGTCACGGAGAGTAGACGCTCTCCGTGACGCTTCTGTGATCGATCCCACAGCCCCTTCCTGGACGCGACACGCCGGAATTCAGCGCAGAGCGAACAGGAGGTCACTCGTTCAGAGGGGCAGCGTGACGCGCATCACCAGTCCGCCACCCTCACGGGGGACGGCCGTGATGTGCCCGCCGTGCGCCCGGGCGACCGACCGGACGATCGAAAGCCCCAGGCCGACGCCCTTGTCGCTGCCGGTCCGCTCGGTCCTCAGCCGCCGGAACGGCTCGAACAGGTTGTCGATCTCGTAGGCCGGTACCACCGGTCCGGTGTTGGACACCACCAGGACCGCCTGGCCGTGCTCGGCGCCGGTGGAGACCTCCACCCAGCCGCCCTCGGGCACGTTGTAGCGCACCGCGTTCTGCACCAGGTTCAGCGCGATCCGCTCCAGCAGCACACCGTTGCCCTGGACGACCACGGAGGACGGCTCGCCACGGAACTCCACGCCCCGCTCGGCCGCCTCGCCGCGCACCTGGTCGAGGGCGCGGCCGGCCACCTCCGCCAGGTCGACCGGCTTGCGTTCGACGATCTGGTTGTCGCTGCGCGCCAGCAGGAGCAGGCCCTCCACCAGTTGCTCGCTGCGCTCGTTGGTGGCGAGCAGGGTCCGCCCCAGCTGCTGGAGCTCGGGCGGCGCCCCCGGGTCGGAGAGGTGCACCTCCAGCAGGGTGCGGTTGATCGCCAGCGGGGTGCGCAGCTCGTGCGAGGCGTTGCCGACGAACCGCTGCTGGGCCGTGAAGGCCCGCTGGAGCCGCTCCAGCATCTCGTCGAAGGTGTCCGCGAGCTCCTTGAGCTCGTCGTCCGGGCCGTCCAGCTCGATGCGGCGGGACAGGTCGGAGCCGGCCACCGCGCGCGCGGTGCGGATGATCTTCCCCAGCGGGGAGAGCACCCGGCCCGCCATCGCGTAGCCGAAGGCGAACGCGATCACCGCGAGGCCCAGCAGCGCCAGCAGGGAGCGGCTGAGCAGGTTGTCCAGGGCGGCCTGCCGCTGCAGGTTCACGCAGCGGGCGATCTCCGCGTTGAACTCGCCCAGCGAGAGCTGTCCCGCGTTGACGGCGGGGCACCGGTCGCTGCTCACCCGGACGTCGGTGAACTGGATGATCTTGAACGGCGGCTGGTTGCCCGTGGAGATGGCCTGGGCCGCCAGCAGGTAGATCATCGAGAGCAGCACGATGCCGGCGATCAGGAACATGCCGCCGTACAGCAGCGTGAGCCGTATCCGGATCGTCGGGCGCAGCCACGGGAAGGACGACTGCTGCTCCTTGGGGTCCCAGGTCGGTCGCGGCGGGACGCCCGGCGGCGGAGGGGCGGCGGCCGGGGTCGGGGAAGCGGCCACGGCGCTCAGACCCGGTATCCGGAGCCGGGCACGGTGATGATCACCGGCGGCTCGCCCAGCTTGCGGCGCAGCGTCATCACCGTCACCCGCACCACGTTGGTGAACGGGTCGGTGTTCTCGTCCCACGCCTTCTCCAGCAGCTGCTCCGCCGACACCACGGCACCCTCGCTGCGCATCAGCACCTCGAGCACCGCGAACTCCTTGGGGGCGAGGTGGATCTGCCGGCCGTCCCGGTACACCTCGCGCCGGTTCGGGTCGAGCCGGATGCCGGCCCGCTCCAGTACCGGCGGCAACGGCACGCTGGTGCGCCGCCCCAGGGCCCGCACGCGGGCGATCAGCTCACTGAACGCGAAGGGCTTGGGCAGGTAGTCGTCCGCGCCCAGCTCCAGGCCCTCCACGCGGTCGCTGACGTCGCCGGAGGCGGTGAGCATCAGCACCCGGGTGGGTTCGCCCAGCTCGACGATCCGGCGGCACACGTCGTCGCCGTGCACCATCGGCAGGTCCCGGTCGAGGACGACCACGTCGTAGTCGTTGACACCGATCCGCTCGAGGGCGGCGGCGCCGTCGTACACGACGTCGACGGCCATCGCCTCGCGGCGCAGACCGGTGGCCACCGCGTCCGCGAGCAGCTGCTCGTCCTCGACGACGAGTACGCGCACGTCGGCCTTCCTTCCTGACGTTCCACCGGCCTGACATACCGGTGGGAGAAGCCTCCATCCTGCCTCTTGTGCCGGTAAGTCGGCCGTAAGGCGACGAAGCGCCCGGACGGGCCGGACCCGCCGGTGGCCGCCCCCG
Source organism: Streptomyces sp. NPDC056600 (assembly GCF_042792855.1). Classification (NCBI taxonomy): domain Bacteria; kingdom Bacillati; phylum Actinomycetota; class Actinomycetes; order Kitasatosporales; family Streptomycetaceae; genus Streptomyces; species Streptomyces sp. NPDC056600. The sequence goes on along the minus strand of NZ_JBHTVQ010000041.1, from coordinate 52,326 downwards.
GACGGCCCCCGGACACGTCGAACGGGCCCCGGCGGGTTGCCGGGGCCCGTTCGACGGTGCCGGACCTGTGGGGTCGGTGTCAGACGCTCGCGGCGCCGACCTCCACACCGTGCTCGGCGGCCAGACGGCGCAGGTCGTCCAGTTCTCCCTGCTCCACCTCGGCGGCGAACTCGTCGCCCTCGTCGCGCGCCTGCGTGAGGTGGGACTCGGCAGCCCTTATGCGCTGGAGAAGCCCTGCGGTGAATGCGTCCATGCGGCGCCCCCTCGTCCTGGGTCGTGGGTCGGGAAGGGACGATCACGCACGGCGGTGGTGTCCGGCTTGTGTCTCCGGGGAAAGGGGAAGCCGGACGCCCGTGCCGTGCCGCTTGGTGGTACGGCACGTGCGGAGCGTGATCGCGGGGTTGAAACCGTCCTCCCCACGCGTCACCTGACGGAAACCTTGGGCGGCAAGGAAATCTGGCATAGGCCAGACGTTCACCGTGCCGACATACCGTGCCGCGTCCGCAGGTCGTGGCCTCCGCCGCAGTCCGGGAGGGCGGTCCGCCGGGCCGCGGTGAAAAGCGTCACACGGTCAGTCGTGCCAGGCGCCGAGCCGCTCCAGCAGCCCCTGAAGGGGTCCGAAGACCCCTTGCGTCGCGGCGACGGTGAGGTCGTCGGAGGGACGGCCGCCGGCCCGTCCGCCGGTGAGGGCGCCCGCCTCGCGGGCGATCAGCTCCCCGGCCGCCCGGTCCCAGGGGTGCAGCCCGCGCTCGTAGTAGCCGTCGAGACGGCCGGCCGCCAGGTCGCACAGGTCGACCGCGGCCGAGCCGCCGCGGCGGATGTCGCGCACCAGCGGCAGCAGCTCCCGCGCCACCTCCGCCTGGTGGGAGCGCACGGTGGTGACGTAGTTGAAGCCGGTGGCGATCAGCGCCTGCTCCAGGGGAGGCGACGGCCGCACGGCCAGCCGCCGCTCCCCCTCCCAGGACGGCCCGGTCACCCAGGCGCCGCCGCCGGAGACGGCGTGGAAGGTCTCGCCCCGCATGGGGATCTCCACCACCCCGGCCACCGCCTCGCCGTCCACCTCGGCGGCGATCGAGACCGACCAGGACGGCAGGCCGTACAGGTAGTTCACGGTGCCGTCGAGCGGGTCGACCACCCAGCGCACCCCGCTGGTGCCGGCCGAGGAGGCGCCCTCCTCGCCGAGGAACCCGTCCCCGGGGCGGCGTGCCGCTATCAGGTCGACGATCAGCTTCTCGGCGGCGATGTCCATCTCGGTCACCACGTCGATGGGGCTCGACTTGGTGGCGGCCACCTCGAGGTCGTCGGGGCGGCCGTCCCGCAGCAGCTCGCCGGCCCGGCGGGCCGCCTCCCGGGCGATCTCCAGCAGCTCTCGGTGCAGCTCGGTCTGGTGCAGGTCCGTCACGGTGTCCTCGCGTCCTGTCGGTACGTCTGGGGCGGTCGTGGGGCGGGTCGGGCTCCGGGGGCGGCGCGCGGGTGCGCCGCCCCCGGGTCCGGTCAGGCGTACGGGCTGTCCGCGCCCGCCGCGGCGGGCTTCGGGTTGCGCGCCGCGGGGCAGCAGCCCACCGGGCACACGTCGTGGCTCGCGCCGAGGGCGCCCAGCGCGCACGGCTTCACGGACTGCCCGCGCTCGGTGGCCGCCCGCTCCACGACCAGGTCCCGGACCGCCGCGGCGAACCGCGGGTCGGCGCCGACGGTCGCCGAGCGCCGCACCGGCAGCCCCAGCTCCTCCGCCTTGGCCTTGGCCTCGGTGTCGAGGTCGTAGAGGACCTCCATGTGGTCGGAGACGAACCCGATCGGCACCATGACCACGGCCGGGACTCCCGCCGCGTGCCGCTCCTCGAGGTGGTCGCAGATGTCCGGCTCCAGCCACGGGATGTGCGGGGCGCCGGACCGCGACTGGTAGACCAGCTGCCAGGCCCGCTCCACGCCGGTGCGCCCGCGGACCGCCTCGGCGATCAGCTGGGCGACGTCCAGGTGCTGGCGCACGTACGCGCCGCCGTCGCCGTGCTCGTCGACCGGTCCGGAGGTGTCCGCCGAGGCGGTCGGGATGGAGTGCGTGGTGAACGCCAGCTGGGCGCCGTCACGCACCTCCGCGGGGAGGTCCGCCAGGGCCTCGACCACACCGTCGATCATCGGCTCCACGAAGCCCGGGTGGTTGAAGTAGTGCCGCAGCTTGTCCACCCGGGGCAGCTCCAGCCCCTCGGCCTCCAGCGTGGCCAGGGCGTCCGCCAGGTTCTCGCGGTACTGCCGGCAGCCCGAGTAGGAGGCGTAGGCGCTGGTGGCCAACACCAGGATCCGGCGGCGCCCGTCGCGGACCATCTCGCGCAGGGTGTCGGTGAGGTAGGGGGCCCAGTTGCGGTTGCCCCAGTAGACCGGCAGGTCCAGCCCGTGCTCGGCGAAGTCCGCGCGCAGGGCGTCCAGGAGTTCGCGGTTCTGGTCGTTGATCGGGCTGACGCCGCCGAACAGGAAGTAGTGCTGACCCACCTCCTTGAGGCGTTCCTTGGGGATGCCGCGCCCCCGGGTGACGTTCTCGAGGAACGGCACCACGTCCTCGGGGCCCTCCGGGCCGCCGAAGGAGAGCAGCAGCAACGCGTCGTAGGGGGACGATTCGAGCACATCTGGCATGACTGGATCCTCCCACTGGCGACCGGTGGCGGGGAAACCGGGCCGCCCGGCCGGGTCGCCCGCATCCCTGCGCCCCCCTTGCCCCCACGCTCCCCGTCCGGACGCCCGTACACCCGGGGCACACCTGGTCGAACCAGTCGTAAGCTGTATCGACCAACCACTTCATGACCTGGGCCGCGACGCCCCTTTTCCCCGGAGAGCCCGTGCCCTCGCCCTACCGCGCCCTCTTCGCGCCGCCCGGGACCCGCGGCTTCTCCGCCGCGGGACTGGTCGGCCGGATGCCGCTGTCCATGATGGGCATCGGCGTGGTCACCATGATCTCCCAGGTCACCGGTCGGTACGGCCTGGCCGGCGCCCTCTCCGCGACCATCGCGCTCTCCTCGGCGATGCTCGGCCCGCAGATATCCCGGCTGGTGGACCGTCACGGGCAGAGCCGGGTGCTGCGCCCGGCGGTGCTGGTGGCGCTCACCGGCGCCGCCGGCCTGCTGGCCGCGACGCGCCTGCGCTGGCCGGACGCCACCCTGTTCGCCTTCGCCGCCCTGGTCGGCTGCGTGCCGAGCCTGGGCTCGATGGTGCGGGCCCGCTGGGCGGCCCTCTACCGCGGCACTCCGATGCTGCACACCGCCTACTCCTTCGAGTCGGTGATCGACGAGGTCTGCTTCATCGTCGGCCCGATCGTCTCCATCGGCCTGTCCACCGCCTGGTTCCCGGAGGCGGGACCGCTGCTGGCGGCGGTGTGCATGGCGGCCGGAGTGTTCTGGCTGACCTCCCAGCGCGCCACCGAGCCGAAGCCCCACCCGCCCGAGGAGTACGTGCGGGGCAGCGCGCTGCGCTCCCCCGGTCTCCAGGTGCTGGTGGCGACCTTCGTGGCCACCGGGACGGTCTTCGGCGCGGTCGACGTGGTGACGGTGGCCTTCGCCGAGGAGCTGGGCCACAAGGCCGCGGCCAGCCTGGTCCTCGCGGTCTACGCGGCCGGCTCCTGCGTCGCCGGACTGGTCTTCGGCGTGCTGCGCGTCCACGGCCGCCCGGAACGTCGCTGGCTGGCGGGTGTGTGTGCGATGGCCGCGAGTATGATCCCCCTCCAACTGGTCGGGAACCTGCCGTTCTTGGCCGTGGCGCTGTTCGTCGCGGGCCTCTTCATCGCCCCCACGATGATCACCACGATGTCCCTGATCGAGCAGCACGTACCACGCGCGCAGTTGACCGAGGGCATGACCTGGATCAGCACCGGCCTCGCGGTCGGCGTCGCGCTGGGGTCCTCGGCGGCCGGTCTGGTGATCGACTCGGCCGGTGCGCGGACCGGGTACGTGGTGCCGGCCGTGGCCGGAGCCGCCGCGGTGGCGGTCGGTTTCCTCGGGTACCGCCGGCTCACCAGGCCGGCCACGTCGCGGGGAGGCACCGTTGAGCAGCACGGCGAACGCACGGACACGGCAGAGCGACACCTGGCGTAACTGGGCGGGCAACGTCACCGCCCGCCCGGCCCGGCAGGTCGCGCCCGGCAGCGCCGAGGAGGTCGCCGCCGCGGTGCGTGACGCGGCGGAACGCGGTCTGCGGGTCAAGCCCGCGGGCACCGGTCACTCCTTCACCGCGGCCGCCGCCACCGACGGCGTCCTGATCCGCCCCGAACGGCTGGCCGGGGTGCACCGCGTGGACCGGGCAGCGGGAACGGTCACGGTCGGCGCCGGGACGCCGCTGAAGCAGCTCAACGCGGCGCTGGCCGGCGAGGGTCTGTCGCTGACCAACATGGGCGACATCATGGAGCAGACGGTCTCCGGCGCGGTGAGCACCGGAACCCACGGCACCGGCCGGGAGTCCGGCTCGATCTCCGCGCAGATCGTCGCCCTCGAACTGGTCACCGCGGACGGCTCGGTGCTCACCTGCTCCCGCGAGGAGAACCCCGAGATCTTCGCCGCCGCGCGGATCGGCCTCGGTGCGCTGGGCGTCGTCACCGCCCTGACGTTCAAGGTCGAACCGGTCTTCCTGCTCACCGCGCGCGAGGAGCCGATGAGCTTCGACCAGGTGACCGGCGCCTTCGAGGAACTGTGGTCGTCCAACGAGCACTTCGAGTTCTACTGGTTCCCGCACACCGGCAACTGCAACACCAAGCGCAACAACCGCAGCGCGGGCCCGCCGCGTCCGCTGGGCCGGGCGGGCGCCTGGCTGGAGGACGAACTCCTCTCCAACGGCGTCTTCGGAGCGGTCAACCGGCTGGGACGCGCGGTGCCGGCGACCATACCGACGATCGCGCGGGTGTCCAGCCGGGCGCTGTCCGCCCGGACCTACACCGACATCCCCTACAAGGTGTTCACCTCCCCGCGCCGGGTGCGGTTCGTGGAGATGGAGTACGCCCTTCCGCGCGAGGCGGTGGTCGACGCGCTGCGCGAACTGCGGGCCGCGGTCGACCGGTCGGGGCTGCGGGTCAGCTTCCCCGTGGAGGTGCGCACCGCGCCCGCCGACGACATCACGATCTCCACCGCCTCCGGCCGGGACAGCGCCTACATCGCCGTCCACATGTTCCAGGGGACCCCCTACCAGGCGTACTTCACGTTGGCGGAGCGCATCTTCACGGCCTACGAGGGCAGACCTCACTGGGGCAAGGTGCACACCCGCGACGCCGAGCACCTGGCCGGCGTCTACCCCCGTTTCGGCGAATTCCTGGAACTGAGGAACCGGCTGGACCCCGAACGGCGTTTCCAGAACGACTACCTGAGGCGGGTGCTCGGGGAGTAGGCGGCGCGCGCCCGACGCGGGCGCCGCGACGGGAAGATCACGGCGCGGGCGATTGGAACGGTCGGGACGGGGCAGGGATCAGGGGCGTGGACCGGGGCGTGAAACACGCCACGTCGCAAGGGCCGTCCGGGCCTTGGGACGTCGTGCCGGGACGATCTTGGGGTGACCCGCCCCGATTTCGACCGGCGCGCCAATCCACGCACGTGGCCCAAATGGAGTAGTGTTCAGAGCCCTGGGTCCGGACTCCCGCCTGGGCGCCCGCGATCCGTCAGGAACGCCGGGGAGGGAGGCTGTTGCTCAGGGTGACCGATCTGGGTCACTTGACGTTGCAAACAGGTAACCGTGCCATGACGGTGAGCCTGGGTCCGGCGCCCGACACGCCGGGCAACTCGGCAAGGTTGTGGCAGGCTGCACCCGGGCAGGCCACACTCGACTAGCGGAAGCAGCGACGCACGTGACGTCGGCAGGCACCACCCGGGAGGTCCCCATGCCCGAACTGCGTGTCGTGGCCGTCTCCAATGACGGCACACGGCTGGTGCTCAAGGCTGCGGACAGCACGGAGTACACGCTTCCGATCGACGAACGGCTGCGCGCCGCCGTGCGCGGTGACCGTCCCCGTCTCGGACAGATCGAGATCGAGGTGGAGAGCCACCTCCGCCCCCGCGACATCCAGGCCCGTATAAGGGCGGGAGCCACCGCGGAGGAGGTCGCGCAGCTGGCCGGCATCCCGGTGGACCGGGTGCGGCGTTTCGAGGGCCCCGTGCTGGCCGAGCGCGCGTTCATGGCGGAGCGCGCGCGCAAGACCCCGGTGCGGCGCCCGGGCGAGAACACCGGTCCCCCGCTGGGCGAGGCGGTCCAGGAGCGGCTGCTGCTGCGCGGCGCCGACAAGGACTCCGTGCAGTGGGACTCCTGGCGCCGCGACGACGGCACCTGGGAGGTGTTGCTGGTCTACCGCGTGGCGGGCGAGCCGCACACGGCGAGCTGGACCTACGACCCGCCGCGCCGTCTGGTCGCCGCGGTCGACGACGAGGCGCGCTCGCTGATCGGCGAGTCCGACGACCTCGGGCCGGCCGAGCCGGCGCATCCGTTCGTGCCGCGGATCGCGCGGCTGCCGCGGGATCGTGACCGCGAGCGTGACCGGGACCGGGACCGGGAGCGGGGCGACCGGTCGGAGCGGGCCGCGATCGTGCCCGCGCAGGCGCAGCCGTCCGACCTGGAGGAGGAGAGCGTCGGCGACTCGCTCACCAGCCTCCTCGAGGCGGTGCCGAGCTTCCGTGGCGACCTGGTCGTGCCGGAGATCCCCGGCGAGGGGTCCGACGGCCCGGACACCGAGCCCGACGTCGAGGAGCCGCCCGCGCCGGCGGCCTCCGCGGGGGCGGGCTCCGCGTACGCGGACGTTCTGATGCCGCGGGCGGTCAGCAGCCACCGGGACCGCCTGATCGGTGCGACGGATCGTCAGGCCGAGGCGGACGGGGTGCGTCCCGGTCGCCGCGCGGCGGTTCCCAGCTGGGACGAGATCGTCTTCGGCACCCGCCGCAAGAAGAACTCCGACTGACCCCGACCTCCGCGACACGGGCGACCCGCCTTCTCGCCATGCCCGGGCAGTACCTCCTGCGGGCGGCGTGAGCCCCATGCCCCCGTCCGCCTGCGGGCAATCGTGCCGCTGGGGCGGCACGGGTGGGCGCAGGGCCTCATGTCCTGGCGAGACGGCTCGCTCCCCGGAACCTCAGTCCCTCCTGGGAAGGGGGCGGGTCGGGGGAACAAAACGGTGCTGCCCACCGGGGCTGGCCCTGCCGCCGCGCTGCGGCAAGGTCACGTGCGTACGGTGCCGTCGGCTTGCGCGGGGTGGAGCGAGCCGCTCGCCGCGGAGGCTGGGGCCTGCGCCCGCCCGTGCCGCCCCCTGGGCGGCCCAGCCGCCCGCAGGGGAGGCGGGCAGGCGCGGCCACTCGCACGTAGGGTGAAGCCGGCCCAGCCGCCCGCAGGGTGGGGGGCGTACAGGCGTGGCTGCCGCGGTGGGGGCGGCTGGGGCGCGTGGTCAGCCCTTGGCGACGGGGCGGGTGGGGTCGGTGACCCATTCGGACCAGGAGCCGGGGTAGAGGGCCGCCCGGACGCCCACCACCTCCAGCGCCAGCACGGCCTGCGCCGCGGACACCCCCGACCCGCAGTACACCCCCACCCGGACCCCCTCCCGCCCGGCGCCCAACGCCTCGTACCGCTCGGCCAGCTCCGCCGGGGAGCGGAACAGGCCGTCCGGCGCGACGTTCCGCGAGGTCGGCGCGGAGACCGCCCCGGGAATGTGCCCGCCCACCGGGTCCACCGGCTCGACCTCCCCCCGGTACCGCTCCCCCGCCCGCGCGTCCAGCAGCAACCCGTCCGCCGCGCCCGCCAGTTCCGCGGCCCCCTCCGCGTCGACCACCGGCATCGCCCCCGGCCGCGGGAGGAAGTCCCCCGCCACGTGCGGCACTTCCGGCCCTTCCTGCAGCGGCCCCCGCCAGGCCGGCAGCCCACCGTCCAGCACCCGCACGTCCTCGTGCCCGGCCCACCGCAGCAACCACCACGCCCGGGCCGCGCCCCAGCCGATGCCGCCGTCGTAGGCGACGACCGGCCGTCCCGCGGACACCCCGGCGCGCCGCATCGCCGCGCCGAACACGGCGAGGTCCGGCAGCGGATGGCGTCCCCGCTCCCCCGGCGGTGCGGCCAGCTCACCGTCCAGGTCCACGTAGACCGCGCCGGGAAGGTGGCCGCGCTCGTACTCCGCGCGCCCGTCGAACGGGGGTGCGCCGCCCGCCTTGGCGACGCTCAACTGCCACCGCACGTCGAGCAGTACAGGAGGAGTGGGACCGTCCAGCGCAGCGGCCAGCTCGGCGGCCGTCACCAGTGCAGAGTTCATGCCCCGCATCCTGCCCGACACCCCGCCGCCCGCACCAACACGCGCCTTTCGGCCATCGCGCCACGCCGGGCGCGGGCCCCGGATGGCCACACCGCGCCGCGTTGGCTACGCTGCTCCGCCACGGCGCTTCGGTCACGCACCGCACCGGAACGCGCACCCACCGTGCGGGTGACGTCCCCATGTGAACACCTCGCGCATCGGTGGCGCATGTTCCGGCCCGGGGCGGGGATCCGCCGAGAAGAAAGGACTTTCCTCTCCCCGCATCCGGGGAACGGAAACCTGTGAACCGACCGATGACGGACGAAACGGGGGCGGCCGACGTGAACGACTTCTCCACCACCGGACGCGCACCGGGCGCACCCGGTGCGCCCTGCTGGACGAGTCTGAGGACGCACGGCCTCGGTGTCGCGCACGACTTCTACGGCCCGCTGCTGGGCTGGGAGTTCACGCCGGGCAAGGGGGGCCCGCTGCGTGAGCTGATCGCCACCGCGCAGGGGCGTCCGGTGGCCGGCATCGGCCTGCTGCCCGACGACGCCCGGCTGACCGCCGAGTGGACGCCGTTCCTGACGGCCGAGGACATCGACAGGGCGGCGCTGGCGGTCCGGCAGTGCGGCGGCACCATGGGCGTCGGGCCGCTGGACGACGCCGAGGGCGGACGCGTGGCGTTCTGCTCGGACCCGGCGGGCGCGGTGTTCGGGATGCGCCGCCTGCCGCGCTCGTACCCGCCGCCGGCCCCCGGCCTTCCCGGCACGCCCGCCTGGCTCGAACTGGTGGTGGCGGAGACGAGATTCGCGGTCCGGTTCTACCAGAGCGTCTTCGGGCTCGGCCGGGAGACCGCCCCCTCACCCGCCGAGGAGCGGGTGGTGCTGCGTCACGCGGGCCGGCCGGTGCTCGGCATCCGCGGCGCCGGGCTGTCCGTGCACCGCGCGGGTGGCGCGCACTGGCTGACCTACTTCGCCACGCCCGACGTGGACCGCGCGACCGAGCACGCGGTGGCGCTGGGCGGACGGATCAGCCGCCCGCCGACCAACGGGCTCAACGGCCGCTCCGCGCAGCTGACCGACCCCGACGGCGCGCCCTTCGGGTTGCTCACCCCCGCCGCCACCCGGGCGGAACGCGACACCGCCGGCGCCCGCGGGACCCGCGTGAGCTCCGCCTGACCCGACCCCCACCGCTGCCGGACCCCCGGCGTGCCCCGCGCGGAGCCCGCACGACCCGCCCGGTGCCGCACGACCCGCGCGGCACCGGGTCCGGCAGCTCCCTATCGCGCGTCCTGCGCCGCGCCGACGCGGCCCACCCGCACCAGTCCCGCGGCCTCCGCGTCGGCGTCCACCCCGGGGAAGTGCCGCCCGTGGTCGTTGCCGACGTCCGGCACCTCGATCCGGACCCGCTCGCCGTCCACCAGGCAGGGGAAGCGCCGCAGCCTGCGCCAGTGGTCGGGGATCAGCGACTCGCACGCCCGGACGGCACCCCCAACTCCGCCAAGCAGTCGCGGAGTTCCCGGTACGTGATCACCCGCGTGCCATCGCCCCCCTTCGCCCGGCTCGCCGCCGGACACCTCAGGCAGGCGCCTCCTCCGCCGCCGGCGCGATGCTCGCCAGGGCCGTGAGGACGTGGGCGCGGGCCGCCGCGTCGAGCGACCGCAGGGAGTCGTCGATGAGGTGGCGGTAGAACTCCCGCTCCGCCGCGAACGCCCGTCGGCCGACGGCGGTCAGCGCGAGGACGACGGTCCGGCGGTCGGTGGGATGACGGCGGCGTTCGAGGTAGCCGTCGCGCTCGAGCCGGTCCGCGAGGCTGGTCAGCGTCGACGGGGAGAGGCGCAGGCTGCGGCGCACCGAGAGGATCGGCGACTCGCCGTTGAGGCCGAGTTCCTGGATGAGCATCCGGGCGCGCAGATCCAGCGAGGACGTCGGACGGGCGCGGTGCTCGGCCTCGATCACGTGGACGAGGCGCATCAGCGCCTCGATCTCGCGGTCGGTAGCACCGGAATCCTGCTGGGGCATGTCCACCATGTCCTGATCCTACTTATACGCCGCCGGGCACACGGTCGACGGCCGGACTCCCGAACAGGCCCGTCGGATCGAGCTCGCCGCGCAGCGCGGTGAAGTCGTCCCACCGCGGGTGGGGACCGCGCAGTTCGGCCGCCTCCAGGGTGTGCCACTTGCTCCGGTGCGGCCGTGGGCGGCTGCCGTGGCGGTGGGGGAAGTTGGTCCAGGCGCCGTCCGCGGGGACCTCCGCGCCGACGGCGTGGCGAGCCGGGACGCGCGCGGAAAACCGGAACGTACAACCATCAATATTCCCTGATTCGTAAGATCTCTTGATCGTAACTTCCGGGCTGCATACGATCCGCGTCACACCCTGCGGCTTCACGGGAGGGGACCCGGTGGGCGTCACGATCGTCAGTCCGACCAGCCACGAGGCGGCGCCGGAATCGGTCCCCCGCGCCACCGTGCACGCCCTCCACGGTCAGACCATGGGCTTCCTGAGCAACGGCAGGATGAACGCCGACAAGGTGCTCGAGGGCGTCGCCGCCGCACTGGTCCGGCTCCACGGCATCACGCCGCGCCTCTACGCCAAGAGGGCGTCCTCGGCCCCCGCGGCCGACGAGCTCCTCGACCGCGTCACGCAGGAGTGCGACGCCGCGGTGGTGGCGATGCTCGACTGCGGCTCCGGGGCCTCCTGGGCGGCGGCGGACATGGCCGCCCTGGCCGGCCGCGGCCTGCCGGTGTGCGGCATGACGTCCACCCTGTTCGAGGACCTGTCCCGGCAGGTGCCGGCCGTCCGGGGCGCCGGCGCGCTCGGGCTGGCCGTCGTCGCCCACCCGGTCGGCGGGATCCCGCAGCGGGAGGCCTTCGAGCGGGTCACCCCGCTCGCCGTCGACGACGTCGTCTTCGCCCTGACCACCGAGATCGAGCGGTACGCCCCGTGACCGCTGCCGAAGGGCCGGACCTCGTCACCCTGGCGGACGCGCACGACGAGGAGGCCGCCGCCGAGCAGTTGCACCGGTGGGGATGGACGGACGGCCTGCCCGTGGTCGTGCCGACCACCGAGCGGGTGGAGCGCTTCCTCGCCGCGGCGACCCGGGCTCCCAACGCCTCCCTGGGCCCCCTCGCCCCGCGCGGCGCGGAGCTGACCCTGCGCGGGCTCGCCGCGAACGCGGTGATGGCCGGCTGCCTGCCCGCGTACATGCCGGTGCTGGAGGCCGCGGTCGTCGCCCTGCAGCAGCCGGACTTCAACCTGTACGGCGCGCAGACGACCACCCATCCGTGCGCGCTGATGGTCGTCGTCCAGGGGCCGGTCGCGGGCGCGCTCGCCGTCGCGGGCGGGGCGGGCTGCATGGGCTCCGGGTTCCGCGCCAACGGCACGATCGGCCGGGCCGTTCGCCTGGTCGCGATGAACGTCGGCGGCGCCCGCCCCGGGGGCGACCAGGTGGCCGACGACATGGACCGGGCGACCCACGGCTCCCCGGCCAAGTGGTCGTTCTGCTTCGCCGAGAACCAGGCCGACAGCCCCTGGCCGGCCTTCGGCGCGCAGCTGGAGTGGCCCGACGGCTGGGACCCGGCGGACAGCCTGGTGACGGTGGCGGCCGTGGAAGGCCCGCACAACATCAACGACCACCGGTCGTCCACCGCCGAGAACCTGCTGCGCACGATCGCGGCGACCATGGCGACGCCCGGCGCCAACACCGTCTACCGCGGCGGCGACCAGTTCCTCGCGCTGGGCCCCGAGCACGCGCGGCTGCTCGCCGACGCGGGTCTGTCGCGTGCCGACGTCCAGCAGTACCTGTTCGAGCACGCCCGTGTCGACGCCACCCGGGTCGGCGCGGAGAAGCTCCAGGAGGCGAGCCTGTGGGGCGGCTACCGGTTGCTGCTCGAGGAGTGGGGACACCGGGTGGCGATCGCCCGTGCGCCGGAGGACATCCGCGTCCTCGTCGCCGGCGGCGCCGGCAAGCACTCCGTGTGGATGCCGACCTTCGGCGCGACCTGGAGCCAGACCGTCCGGCTGCCGCGCTCGGCGGGGGACGGCTTCACGGTCGCGCCGCTCAACGAGACGGCCCGCTGGGCGAACGACCTGGAGGCGAAGTGAGCGCCCGGTGAGCATGTGGGCCGGCATCACCGGCGGGACGGCCCTGCCCTCCGGCACCGTGGACGCGGTCGTCGTCGGGGCCGGGCCGGCCGGCTGGACGGCCGCCCTCTACCTGGCGCGGGCGGGCGCCGCACCGCTGGTGCTGGCCGGCACGACGCCCGGCGGCCGGCTCATGGACACGGGGCCGGTGGAGAACTTCCCCGGCTTCCCCGAGGGCATCGACGGCCCCGAGCTGATGGCCCGGATGCGCGAGCAGGCGGAGCGTGCCGGGGCCACCGTGGTCACCCTGGACGCGGACGAGATCCGGTACGCCACCGGCGACCCGTCCGCCCGGGACGCGGTCCACGAGATCGTCACCGACGAGGGGACCGTGCGCACCCGCGCCGTCGTGCTGGCCACCGGTTCCGCGCCGCGCCGCCTGGGCCTGCCCGGTGAGGCGGAGCTGGGCGGCGGGCGCGGCATCGCCTACTGCGCGGTCTGCGAGGCGCCGCTGTTCAAGGGCCGTGACGTGGCGGTGGTGGGCGGCGGTGACACCGCGATGGAGTGGGTGCTGGCCCTGGCCGGGCACGCGCGGCGGGTGCGGCTGCTCCACCGGGGCGAACGGTTCCGGGCGACCCCGGTCCTGCTGGAGCGGGTCCGGTCGCTGGACAACGTCGAGATCGGCGCCGGCCGCGTCGTGCGGCGACTGCTGCGCGGCCGTGACGGCAAGCTGGCCGGGCTGGGCGTGGAGGAGACCGCCACCGGCGATGCCACCGACCTCACGGTGCAGGGCCTGTTCGTGGCGATCGGGCACACCCCGCGCACCCGGCTGGCCGACGGGTTCCTGACGCTGACGCCGACCGGCCACCTGCACGCCACCGGCCCGGGCGGGGCCACCGAGTTGCCCGGGGTGTTCGTGGCGGGCGACGTCGCGGACGCCCGGTACCGGCAGGCCGTGACCGCGGCGGGCGCGGGCTGCGCCGCCGCCCTGGAGACCACCCGCTACCTGGAGGGCGTCCATGCCTGAGCAGCCGGCACCGGGGGCCCGCGAAGGAGCGCCGCCGGTATGAGCACCGCCGAGAAGGGCGGGGTGACCCTCACCCGGGACGGTCACGTCGCGGTCGTCGAGACGCACGCCCCGCCGACGGGCTTCTTCGACCGCCACCTGCTCGCCGCGATCGCCGACGCCGGCGAGCGCGCGGCCGCCGACGGCGCGAGAGCCCTCGTGCTGTGCGCGGAGGGACGCCACTTCTGTGCCGGCGTCCGGCTCACGGACGCCACCGGCGCCCTCGACCCATGCGCCTCGGCCACCGCCGTCCACGAGCAGGCGGCACGGATCCTCCGGCTCGACGTGCCGGTGATCGCCGCGGTCCAGGGCGCGGCCGTCGGCGGTGGCCTCGGCCTCGCCTGTGCCGCGGACTTCCGGGTCGCCGGGCCCTCGTCCCGCTTCGAGGCCGACTTCGCCCGCCGGGGCTTCCCCTGCGGCTTCGGGCTGAGCCTGACCCTGCCGAGGATCGTCGGCCGCACCCGCGCGGAACTGCTGCTCTACACCGGCCGCCCGTTGGTCGGCGCCGAGGCCCTGGACGCCGGCCTCGCCGACCACCTCGCGGAACCCGGCGACGAGCGCGCCGTCGCGCTCGACCTCGCCCACGAGATCGCGGCCACCGCCCCGTTGGCGGTCCGGTCCATGCGGTCCACGATGCGCGCCGACCTGCTCGACGGGCTCGAGGCGGCTCTCGCCCGCGAGGTGGACGAACAGCAGCGGCTCTGGCGCACCGAGGACGCGGTCGCAGGCGTCACCGGGTCCGTCGAACGCCGCGCCCCCGTCTTCCACGGCCGCTGACCGGCGGCGACCGCCGACGCCCCCTGCCACCCGCACCACCCGCACCACCCGCACCACCCGCACCAGGCAACACCCAGGAGGTACCGGATGACCCAGCACGTGGTGATCAGCGGACTCGCCGACGGCATGGGCCGCCGGACCGCGCTGCTGCTCGCCGACCGGGGCGCGTCGATCGCCGGATTCGGCGTCGACGAGACCGGTCTGCAGTCGCTGGCGGAGGAACTCGACGCGAAGGGCGTCCCCCACCACCTCGTCCCTCTCGACATCCGCGACCGACCGGCCGTCCGGACCTTCCGCAACGACACGCTGGCGCGATGGGGACATGTCGACACCGTCGTGTCCAACGTCGGCGTCCCGTTCATCGGGCCGTTCGAGGAGGCCGACCTCGACGCGGCCCTGCGCGCCTTCGAGATCAACGTGATCGGCGCCGCCGCCCTGTTCCAGGCTTTCCTCCCGGGCATGCGGGAGCGCCGCAGGGGCAGGCTGGTCGCCGTCTCCTCGCTGGTCGGGCGGATCTCCTTCCCCTTCGAATCGGTCCACTCCTCCACCAAGTTCGCCCTGGTGGGCATGGTCCAGTCGCTGAGGTTCGAGGTGGAGCCGTACGGTGTGCGGGTCGCCCTGATCGGGCCGGCCCAGGTCGCCACGGGCTTCGCGGCCAAGGCCCTCGTGCTGCCGGCGAAGGGCTCTCCCTACTTCGAGCGCGCCTCCCGCTTCGTGGCGCGTGACAAGGAGCTGGTCACCAGGGCGACCACGCCCGAGCAGGCCGCCGCCCGGATCGCCGCCGTCGTCCTGGCCGGGAAGCCCAAGCTCTTCCACCAGGTCGACCGGAAGAGTTCGCTGTTCCTCCGCCTCAACCAGTACCTGCCGACCAGGGTCCGCGACGCCGTCCTGCTCCACCACATGGGAATCAGGGACTGACCGGACCGCCGGCACCCTCCTGGTGGGCAGCTGTCCTTTGCTCGTGGCGCATTCCCGTCGAACGCACGTAGCATCCGCAGGTGACCACACATCCCACACACCCCGCCGGCTGGTACCCCGACCCGCAGGGAGCCCAGCAGCTCCTGCGTTACTGGGACGGCGCCCGCTGGACCGAGCAGACCGCGCCCGCGCAGGGCGCACCGCAGGCGGCCCCCCAGATGCCCGACCCCCGGGTGGCCCGGCAGGTCCAGCAGCAGGCCGGCGTCCAGGCCCCCGTGACCGGCACCGGCTCGATCTTCACCGAGCCGGTCCTGGTCGTGAACCAGAAGGCCAAGCTGGTCGAGCTGGTCAACGAGTACAAGGTGATGGACCAGCAGGGCGCCCACATCGGCTCGGTCGTCCAGGTCGGCCAGAGCACCCTGCGCAAGATCCTGCGCTTCGTCAGCAGCCTCGACCAGTACCTGACGCACCGGCTGGAGATCCGCGACGCCTACGGCCAGCCGCTGCTGCTGCTCACCCGCCCCGCGAAGTTCATCAAGTCCCGGGTCGTGGTGACCCGCCCGGACGGCACGCCGGTCGGCGAGATCGTCCAGCAGAACGCGATCGGCAAGATCAACTTCGCGATCACCGCGAACGGCGCCAAGCTCGGCGAGATCCGCGCGGAGAACTGGCGCGCCTGGAACTTCGCCGTCGTGGACCACACCGGCACCGAGGTCGCCCGCATCACCAAGACTTGGGAGGGCCTGGCCAAGACCCTCTTCACCACCGCCGACAACTACGTCCTGCAGATCCACCAGCAGCTGCCCGAGCCCCTGCGCAGCCTGGTCGTCGCCACCGCCCTCACGGTGGACACCGCCCTCAAGCAGGACGCCCGCGGCTTCGGGTGACCCGACCCGGCCACGGCTGCGGGCCGGGCACGCCTCACGGCGCCTGTCCCGCCCGCAGCGTGGCGCGCCCCGACACCCCGGCCCGGCGGCAGCCGCCGGCCGTCCGGAGGAGAGGTGGTCCCCGGTGGGTCTCCCCCGTACCGCTGTCGGCGAGGAGGCCGGTGAGGTGCGCCGGTTCTGGACCGGGCTCGGTCTGCCCGGACTGATCGACGTGCACACCCACTTCATGCCGGAGAGCGTCCTGCGCAAGGTGTGGGAGTACTTCGACGCCGCGGGCCCGCTGATCGGAGGGCTGGGATGGCCGATCACCTACCGCACGGAGGAGGCCGAACGTGCGGCGCTGCTGCGGGAGTTCGGTGTGCGGGCCTTCACCTCCATGATCTACCCGCACAAGCCGGGCATGGCCCGCTGGCTGAACGGCTGGGCGGCCGACTTCGCCCGCCGCACCCCGGACTGCCTGCACACCGCCACGCTCTATCCCGAGCCTGACGTCGAGGTGTACGTCCGCGAGGCGCTGGAGGCAGGCGCCCGGGTCTTCAAGGCCCACATCCAGGTGGGGGCGTACGACCCGGCCGACGAGTTGCTGAGCCCCGCGTGGGGTCTGCTGGCCGAGGCGGGCGTGCCGGTGGTGACGCATTGCGGCTCGGGCCCCGCTCCGGGCAAGCACACCGGCCCCGGGCCCGTCACCCGGGTGCTGGCGCGTCACCCGGGGCTGCGCCTGGTCGTCGCGCACATGGGCATGCCCGAGTACGAGGAGTTCCTCGACCTCGCCGAACGGTACGACCAGATGCGGTTGGACACCACGATGGCGTTCACCGACTTCACCGAGGGCTTCATGCCCTTTCCCCGGCGGGCCCTGCCGCGGCTGGCCGACCTCGGTGACCGCATCCTGCTGGGGAGCGACTTCCCCAACATCCCCTACCCGTACCTGCACCAACTCCAGGCCCTGGAACGGCTGGGCTGCGGCCCCGACTGGCTGCGCGCGGTGTGCCACGACAACGCGGCCGCCCTGTTCGGGCTCTGACGGGCGCGGCCCTAGTGACCCGAGTCGGAGATTTGTCGTTGGTTGGGCATGAGTCGTCCGGGTCCGAAGATTCCGCCGTTGTCGGTGACTGATGCCCAACGAGCCGCGCTGGAGGGATGGGTCCGTCGTCGCACGACGGCCCAGGCCCTGGCCCTGCGGTCGCGGATCGTGCTTGAGTGCGCCGAGGGACACTCGATCATGGAAGTGTCCCGCCGGTTGCGGATCACCCCGGACACCGTCCGCACCTGGCGACGCCGTTTCCTCGAACGGGGCCTGGACGGCCTGTGCGACGACCCGCGTCCGGGCGTCCCGCGCAAGATCACCGACGCGGACGTCGAGCGGGTCATCGTCAAGACGCTCGAGGAGACACCGAAGAACGCCGCCCACTGGTCGACCAGGTCGATGGCAGCCGCCACAGGGATGTCGCAGTCGACGGTCTCGCGGATCTGGCGGGCGTTCGCCCTGGCCCCGCACCGGTCGCAGACGTTCAAGTTGTCCACGGATCCGCTGTTCATCGACAAGGTCCGTGACGTCGTCGGCCTCTACCTCGACCCGCCGGAGAAGGCGCTGGTGCTCTGCGTGGACGAGAAATCGCAGATCCAGGCACTGGACCGGTCCCAGCCCGTCCTGCCGATGATGCCCGGCGTCCCCGAACGCCGCAGCCACGACTACGTCCGCGCCGGCACCACCACCTTGTTCGCCGCCCTGGAAGTGGCGACCGGCAAGGTCATCGGCTCGCTCCACCGCCGCCACCGGGCCGCCGAGTTCAAGAAGTTCCTCGCCAAACTCGACAAGGAAGTACCGGCCGACCTCCAGGTCCACCTGATCCTCGACAACTACGCGACCCACAAGACACCCGACATCAAGAAGTGGCTCCTGGCCCATCCCCGCTTTCAGATGCACTTCACGCCCACCAGCGCGTCCTGGCTCAACCTGGTCGAGCGGTGGTTCGCCGAGCTGACCCAGAAGAAGCTCAAGCGTGGCGTCCACCGCTCCGTCCAGGCCCTCGAGCGTGACATCCGGGCCTGGCTCGCCGACTGGAACGAGCACCCCAGACCCTTCGTCTGGACGAAGACCGCAGACGAGATCCTCGACAAAGTCGCCGCATACTGCCGACGAATCTCTGACTCAGATCACTAGGTCCTGCCTGACAAATGATCACCGAGCGTGTGCGTGCTGGGTCCAATTGCCTTGCCGTCCTGACGTCGGCCAGTGATTCTGGGCAGGTGCCAGGACAGGGGAAAAGAAGGCGGCGGCAAGAGGACGCGCGGCAGCGGCTTGCTGCTCGCACCGGGCCGGACGCGGGACAGTGGGAAGTGATCGTTGTGACTGCGGACCAGGCGGAGATGCGTACGAGGTTGCGCCGTCTTCGGGAAGCAGGAGTCGACGGGTCGATGATCCGGATCGACACGCTGTGCGGACGCCTGGCGGTGCCGACCACCTACCGACTGAGCCGTTTCATGACGGACCCCGCGCGAGAGTCCGAGGACGAGCACTCTGATCATTGATCGTGTGGCTGGTCGAGGCGAGTTGACGGAAGCGGCGTGGAAGCGAATAGAACCCCTGTTGCCGCGGGTGGATGGACGTGGCCGTCCGTGGCGTGATCACCGGCAGGTGGTCAACGGGGTGCTGTGGCGGTTGCGGACCGGGGCTCCGTGGCGCGATCTGCCCGAGCGGTACGGACCCTGGCAGACCGTCTACGAGCGGTTCGCCCGCTGGGAAGCGGATGGGGCCTGGGCGAAGCTGCTGGAACATGTCCAGGTCCGCGATGACGCGGTGGGCCGGGTGGAGTGGACCGTCGCCGTCGACTCCACGGTCAACCGTGCCCATCAGCATGCCGCTGGCGCCCGCAAAAAGGGGCTGCAGACGGGGACGAACTGGAAGATTCGGGCCGCTCGCAGACGCGCCAGGCCCTCGGTCGGTCCCGAGGTGGGTTGACCACCAAGGTCCACCTCGCCGTTGATGGCCGGGGCCTGCCCCTGTCCATCGTGCCCACGCCCGGCAACGTCAACGACGCCACCGCCTTCGGCCAGGTCCTCGACGGGATCCGCGTTCCGAGAGTCGGCACTGGCCGCCCGCGCAGGAGGCCGACCCGAGTCCTGGGCGACAAGGCCTACTCCAGCCGGGCGATCCGGCACCTGCTGCGGCGCCGTGGCATCGCCGTCACGATCCCCGAGCGCCGCGACCAAGCGGCCAACCGCCGGCGCCGAGGGCGCCTCGGCGGTCGGCCGCCCGCCTTCGACGAGGAGGTCTACCGCGAGCGCAACGTGGTCGAACGATGCTTCGCACGTCTCAAGCAATTCCGCGCGATCGCGACCAGATTCGACAAACTTGCCGACCGCTACCGTGCCGGAGTCGTTCTGGCCCCGCTGATCCTCTGGCTCCGCGAGACCAACTCATGATCATTTGTCAGACACTGCCCAGGCGGCGTCACCCGGCGGCAGGGCCCGGAGCAGGGCGTCGAGGGCCGCCCGGTAGGCGTGTTCGGCCGGGGCGGCGTAGCCGACGACCAGTCCGTCCCCGGCCGGTGTGCCGGCCCCGGGGTGCCGGAAGGCGGCGAGGCCGTCCAGCGCGATCCCCTGCCAGGCGGCGGCCTTGACCACGGACGCCTCCGTCCCGGGCGGCAGCCGCAGGACCGCGTGCAGCCCCGCCGCGATGCCGGTGGCCGTGACGTGCGGGGCCCGCTCGGCGAGGGCGGTGACGAGCTGGTCGCGCCGGTCCCGGTAGCGCCGGCGCATCCGGCGGATGTGCCGGTCGTACCGGCCGGAGGCGATGAGGTCCGCGAGGGTCAGCTGGTCGACGACGCCCGCCCACGCCTCCCGCTCGCCCTTGGCGGCGAGCACGCCGTCGACGAGGTGCCCGGGCAGCACCATCCAGCCGATCCTCACGGCCGGGGACAGGCTCTTGCTGACCGAGCCGAGGTGGACGACCCGTTCGGGATCCAGGCCCTGCAGGGCGCCGACGGGCTCCCGGTCGTAGCGGAACTCCCCGTCGTAGTCGTCCTCGAGGACCAGCCGGTCACCGGCGCGGGCCCAGTCGACGACCGCGGCGCGCCGGGCCGGGTGCAGCGGTCCGCCGGTGGGGAACTGGTGCGCGGGCGTGAGCAGGACGCCCCGCAGCCGCGGCTTCGCATCGGCCAACTCCTCGACTCTGGCTCCTTGTTCGTCGAGCCCCAGCGGCACGGTCCGGGCGCCGGCGCTCTCCAGGATGTCGCGGTGGAACCCGAGCCCGTACGACTCCACCGCGAACGGACCGCGCAGTACCGCGCCGCCGGTCGCGCCACGCGAGCCGTCGAACAGCAGCCGCAGCGCGTGCGCCACGCCGGAGCACACCACGATCCGGTCGGGGTCGGCCCGCACCCCGCGGGCGCGGGCCAGGTAGTCGGCGAGCGCGCGGCGCAGCTCGACGCGGCCGCGCGGGTCGCCGGGGCCGAAGACCTCGTCGGGGGCGGAGCCCAGTGCCCGCCGGGCGGACGCCAGCCAGGCCGTGCGGGGGAAGGAGGCGGCCTCGGGCGCGCCCTGCCGGAGGTCGTGCGCCGGGCCGGCGGGCTGCCGGGCGACGGGGTGCTGCCTGCGGGGACGCGACGAGGGCGGGGCGGCGCGTTCCGCCACCCGGGTACCGGAGCCCTGCCGCGCGGTCAGCCAGCCCTCGGCGACGAGCTCGGCGTAGGCGTCGGCGACGGTGTTGCGGGCCAGACCGAGGTCGGCGGCCAGCGAGCGGTAGGGCGGCAGCCGGGTGCCGGGTGGGAGGCGTCCCTCGCGCACCGCCTCCCGCAGGGCGCGGATGAGCACGGCGCGGCGGCTGCCGGGACCGGACAGGTCCAGGTGCAGGTCACTGCCGACACGCGCCGCCGAATCGACCCATGATTCCGGCATGGCAGTGCACCCTAGCCGAGGTCGCCGGACGGGTCCTGGGCGCTCGCCGGACCGGACCTCAGACGGCCTTCTGCGAGGCCGCCGCGTCGGGCCGCAGGTCGTCGAGGGTGAGCAGGCGGGCCGGGGATCCGGACAGGGCCTCGTGGCGGGTGACGCCGAGGTCGGGGCCGACGTGGAGCAGTTCACCGGCGTCCAGCAGGCGCCAGTCGGGGTGGTCGTCCATGCGCTCGCTGGCGACGACGACGGCGGGGTGGTCGGCCAGGTTCGTGGAGTGGACGCGCATCCGGCCGTTGCTGCCGCTGTGGTCGAGGTGCCTGCCGCCGTGCAGGCCGCCGGCCCCGCGTCGCAGGACGTACAGGTCATGGGTGTCCGGGTAGCGCAGCGCCCACAGTTCCCGCGACGTGACGAGGATCAGGTTGAGGGCGTAGACCGGCAGGTTCGCGGCGATCCAGCGGGCGGCCTGCCGGATCCCCGCGGTGACGTCGCCGTCGTGCCGCCGGGTCTCCCGGGTGATCAGGGCGAAGAACCGCTCGGAGTCGGTGTCGCCCCGCACCAGGGAGCGGTCCTCACCCAGGTGGTCGTCGAGCGCGTCCAGGCCCTCGATGACCCCGTTGTGCGCGAAGAGCCGCCCCTCCTGTGCGAAGGGGTGCGTGTTGCGGGTGTCGAGGCCGCCGGTGGAAGCGAAGCGCAGGTGGGCGACGAAGGTCGCCGACTCCACCTGGCGGGCCTCCTGGGCGAAGGCGCGGTCCTGGTAGGCCGCGACCGGGGCCTTGTCGACGCGGGGGGCGCCGTCGGCGGTGAAGTGACCGAGACCGGTGCCGTCGGGGTCGCGGTGGCTCTGGTCGCTGAGGCTGTCGGGCGCATCGAGGAGCCAGAAGGTGGCGTGCGTGCGACGCGGGGCGCTGCTGAGACCGAAGAGACGGCACACGGCATACCTCCGTAGGTGGAGGGGTGGTCCGCCGTCACCGGCGGCGGGCAGGGCGGGGGTGCGGGCTCGGCACCGGCGGCGGGCAGGACGGGGGGTGCGGGCTCGGCACCGCCCGTCCTGCCCGCCGTCAACGGCGGCCGGGGCGGCGGGGGTTCCTGGTCTCGGCGCCGTGGGCGAAGCCGCCGGCCTCTTCGCCCCGCCGCGGCGCGTCCTGCGTCTCCAGCCGGCTCAGCGCGCGGCGCAGGTCCTCCAGGAGCAGATCGGCCAGGTCGTGGCTGAAGTCGACGCGGACCACGATGCGCAGGGCCGCCAGGTCGGAGCGGTTCTCGGGGAAGGTGTAGGCGGGCACCTGCCAGCCCCGTTCGCGCAGCGCCGCGGACACGTCGAAGACGCTGAAGCGTTCCTCCCCGTCGCGCACCCGGAAGGCGAAGACGGGGATGTCGCTGCCGTCGGTGATCAGCTCGAAGGGGCCCAGTCGTGCGATCTCCCCGGACAGCCGGGTGGCGACGTCGCGGCAGGTCTGCTGGACCCGCCGGTATCCGTCGAAGCCCAGCCGCAGGAAGTTGTAGTACTGGGCGACGACCTGGGCCCCGGGGCGGGAGAAGTTCAGCGCGAAGGTCGGCATGTCGCCGCCGAGGTAGTTGACGTGGAAGACCAGGTCGTCGGGCAGCGCGTCCCGGTCCCGCCACAGGACCCAGCCGACCCCGGGCATGACCAGGCCGTACTTGTGACCGGAGGTGTTGATCGAGGCGACCCGCGGCAGCCGGAAGTCCCACCGCAGGTCGGGGTCGAGGAAGGGGGCGATCATCGCGCCGGAGGCGCCGTCGACGTGGAGCGGGACGTCCAGTCCGGTGCGGGCCTGGAGGTCGTCCAGGGCCGCGGAGATGTCCGCGACGGGCTCGTAGCTGCCGTCGAAGGTCGAGCCGAGCACGGTGACGACGCCGATGGTGTTCTCGTCGCACAGCTCGACCGCCCGGTCGGGCGTGAGGTGGAAGGTCTCCCCCTCCATGGGCGCGTAGCGGGGCTCGACCTCGAAGTAGTCGGCGAACTTCTCCCAGCAGATCTGGACGTTGCTGCCCATGACCAGGTTGGGCCGGTCGGTGGGCCTGCCCTCGGCCCTGCGACGGTGCTGCCAGCGCCGTTTGAGGGCGAGTCCGCCCAGCATGGCGGCCTCGCTGGACCCCGTGGTCGAGCAGCCCATCGCGTGCCGGGTGTCCTCCGCGTGCCAGAGCCGGGCGAGCATGTGCACGCACCGGGTCTCGAGTTCCGCGGTCTGCGGGTACTCGTCCTTGTCGATCATGTTCTTCTCGGCGCACTCGTCCATCAGCCGCCGGGCCTCGGGCTCCGCCCAGGTGGAGACGAACGTCGCCAGGTTCTGCCGGGCGTTGCCGTCGAGCATCAGCTCGTCGTGCACCACCTGGTAGGCCGTCGCCGGCTCCATCTCGCCGGCCGGCAGCTCGTACCGGGGCACCCGCAGCGGCTCGCGGCTGAACACCGGGTTGACCTGGAGGTCACGGCTCCTGCCGTGACCGTCGTGCTTCACCGTCACGCGCGCTCGGCCTTTCCGCGAGGAGGGGGGGTACGCCACTGCCAGGACTCCCCCGCGCGGCCCGTGACGAATCAGGCCGGCCGGCACCGGCCGGATCCCGGCCGCCGGCGCCAGCCGCACGGCTCGCGGCCCGGGCCGGGTTCCGAGGTGTCTCCACAGGGGCCGTGGCACCTCACCGGAAGCCGGGACGGCGCGGACGTGCGCGCCAGAAGTTCCGCCGGACGGCGGACGGCGGACGGGGGTGAGCGGAGGGCCGGCGGGGGGTGGCGCGGCCCTCCGCCCGCCTGCCTCTCCCGGCGACCACGGACGCGTCCGCGAATTGACCCAGGAAACCGGCACGGAAATGCACCCCCACGGAGGTCTTTCCGCGCCCTAGTTTCGAAGCATGACGAACACCACGCACACCACGTCCGCCCCCGTCCCCGCCCTCTCCGCCGCCACCCCCGCCACCCCCGACGCCGCGGCCGATCACGACCACACCCCGCGCCTGCACTTCGCGAAGACCGCGCCGAAGGCCTTCCGGGCCCTCGTCGGCTTCGACGCCGCCGCCCGCGAGGGCATCGACCCGGCGCTGGTCGAGCTGATCCAGATCCGGGCCTCCCTCCTCAACGGCTGCGCCTACTGCCTCCACATGCACACCGCCGACGCCCGCAAGGCCGGCGAGGACGAGGCCCGCCTGCACATGATCGGCGTCTGGCGCGAGGCCCGGCACTTCTTCACCGCGAAGGAGCAGGCCGCTCTCGCCCTGACCGAGGCCGTCACCCTGGTCTCCCGGGCCGGCGTCCCCGACGACGTCTACGCCGAGGCGGCCCGCCACTTCGACGAGCCGGAGCTCGCCCGCGTCCTCGCCCTGATCCTCACCATCAACACCTGGAACCGCATCGCCGTCGCCACCGCCAAGGTCGCCGGCCAGGACGAGCGGGTCCGCTGATCCGGACCTGGCGGCCCGGGCGGGCCCGGCTCGAGGGCGGTGACGTGGGGCTACCCGGCCGCGGCCGCCGGGCCCTGCGAGAAGAAGGCGGCCATCCGCTCCAGCCCTCGCGCGCCGAACATGGTGTCCAGGCTTGCGGCGGACTCGACGGCGGACGCCTCGCTGCGCGGGAAGAGCGCGGCCTCGTACGCGGCGAGCGCGGCCTCGGTGTCGCCGGGGTGGGCGGCGACGGCGAGGGCGAGTTCGGCGCCGTCGAACATGGCCAGGTTGGCGCCCTCGCCGGCGAACGGCGACATCAGGTGCGCGGCGTCGCCGAGCAGGGTCACCCCCGGCACGCGGTCCCAGCGGTGCCCGACAGGCAGCGCGTGGATGCGCCGGGGCGTGATCGTCTCGGCGTCGGCGACCAGGCCGCGCAGGCCCTCGTCCCAGCCCTCGAAGTGGGCCAGGACGGCGGCCTTGGCGGCGGCGTGGTCGGTGAAGTCCACGGTGTCGGTCCAGCCCTCCTCGGTCCTGAGCGCGGCGTAGACGTGCAGGCTGCCGTCGGTCTCCCGGTGGGCGAGGAAGCCGCGCCCGTCGCCGAGGGCCAGGAAGAAGCCGCCGCCGACGACCTCGGCACTGCGGGGGTGGCGGGTGGCGGCCTCGTAGAGGTCGGTCTCCACGAAGGAGATCCCGGTGTAGGCGGGCCGCGCCTCCGAGACGAGCGAGCGGACCCGTGACCAGGCTCCGTCGGCGCCGACGAGAAGGCCGGTGGTGACCGTGGAGCCGTCGGCGAAGTCCACCTCGTGGCGGCCCTCGCCCACCGCGCGCACGCCGGTGACCTTCCGGCCCCACCGGACCGTGCCCTCGGGCAGGGAGTCGAGGAGGAGGTCGCGCAGGTCGCCGCGGTCGACCTCGGGGCGCCCGCCGGTGCCGTCGTCCTCGTGGGCGGCGTGGACGGTGCCGTCCGGGCCCAGCAGACGCATGGCCTGACCGCCCTCGTGCACGATCTCGCGGAACGCGTCGTGGAGACCACAGGCCAGCAGCGCCTTCTGGCCGTTCTCCTCGTGGATGTCGAGCATGCCGCCCTGGGTCCGGGCCTCGGGCGACTCCTCGAGGTCGAAGACGGTCGCGGCGATGCCGTGGAGGTGCAGGACACGGGCGGCGGTGAGGCCCCCGAGGCCCGCGCCGATGATCGCGATGGGGTGGTGGCTGCTCGCGTGGTGGTTCATGTGACGCCTCCGATGCGGAAGAGGTGCGGTACGCGCACGGAGAAAAGCCCCACAGGGTCGGCGCGGGGTCCGCGCGGCGCGCCGGACACGGCACGACTCCGCCGCCCGCTCCGACCCCTCCAAGGTATCGAACATGTTCGTTGCGAACAAGTTCGACGGACGGCATGCCGCAGGACGTCGAGGCCGAGTGCGGACGGGACGGGGTGAAACGGTCCCGGGCGTCAGCTCGCGGCGTCCGGCAGGGGTGTGCGGGTGATGCCGTTGATCAGGACGTCGAAACCCCAGGTCATGCGGGCGGAGCCCGACCCGCCGAGCAGGTCGGGCAGGAGGGCCTTGATCGTCGGACGGGTGGTCCCGTCCGCGTCGCGCAGGGCGCGGGTGAAGGCGTCCCACTCCTCTCCGCCCGCGGGGTCGGCCTCCTGGGTCGCGTGCTCGGCGGCGGTCGCGGTCGCGTACTGGAGGAGACTGTCGACGCCCCAGGCGACCTGCTCGCCGGGCGCGCCGCTGCGGGAGAGGAGCTCCAGGACGCGCTCGACCAGGTTCAGGTAGTTCTCGCCGCTGGGACGCGCCACCAGCGCGGACCGGGCCAGTTGCGGATGCCGGAACAGCGCCAGGGTGTAGGAGGTCAGCACGGCGACGAGCTGGTCGCGCCAGCCCGCGCCCGCGTCCTCGGCGTGGAGGTCGACCTCGCCCAGCAGCGCGTCGAGGACGGCCGCGTGCAGTTCGGCGGTGTTGGCCACATACACGTACAGCGAGGCCGGACCGGTGTCCAGCTCCTTGGCCAGACGGCGCATGGTGACCTTGTCGAGTCCCTCGTCCCGCATGATCCGCACGGCGGTGTCGACGATCCACTGCCTGGTCAGGGCGGGCTTGGCAGGCCGCTCACGACGGCTGACGGGCTCTTTTCCAGCTGGCATGCGGCGATCGTAGCGAACGCGTTCGCCCGCCTCCCCGCCGTCGGGTCGTCCCGCCGCCCGCGAGGCAGGGGGCGTCACGGCCGCCCGAGGGTGATGGTGCGTGCCCCCGGCTCGAAGCGGGCGAAGCTCTGCTCCCAGCTCTTCCCCGGCCAGTGGTAGGTCACGCGGCCCTCGGCGGGGCGGTAGTGGGCGGTGTACATCGTGCCCAACCCCTGGTCGTACGCGTACTGGTAGAGCGGCGGCCGCAGCATCGCCGCCACGTCGATGCCCGCCGCCCGCACGGCGGCGAGCCTTTCCTGGGTCCGCGAGAAACGTTCCTGCTCGTCCGGCACCGGCTGGTGCTGGTGATTGGCGGCGCACTGGCCGGACGCCTCGGTCAGGGGGATGTCGGGCCCCACGTGCACGGTGAGGGTCCGGTCCGGGTCGACGAGGGTCACGTTCTGCGGGATCGCGACGGGTGTCGAGCGCAGCCTGTCGACCGCCTGGTCGACGGTGTCGCAGGTCTCCAGGAGGCAACGCAGCACGAGGGGAAGGGCGAACCCCGGCCCGTGCACGAACCGTCCGCCGAAGGTGAGGGAGACGGCGAGACCGGCGTCGTTCATCCCGTCGAGCAGCCCCCACCCCGCGTCCTGCGTGCCGATCACCGGCCGCAGGAGGCGGGAGGAGACGATGGTGCCCTCGCAGTCCTCCGGTGCGAAGTCGTAGTTCCTGAGCAGCGCACCCGGTTCGCCGATCTGGGTGCAGCCGGAGAAGAACGGCCGCAGCGCCGCCAGGGTTAGGAGAGTTCCCGCCCAAGGGGCGTCCACCTGCGCGGCGAGCCGGTCGAGCACCGGGACCAGTTCGGGCATGTGGACCTCGAACAGTCCGCGCGCCCGGGCCGCGCCCTCGGGCGTCCGGCCTTCCTCGGTCAGCCAGTTCTCCGCCCGCGACTCCAGGTCCATGGTCCGCAGGTGCGCCGCCCATCGCCCGTCGCCGCCGTCGCCGATCTCGAGGGCGTGGAACGTCTTCACGTAGTGGGTCATGCCGCGGAACTCAACCCTGTCCGGAGCTTCACCGCAACGCCGCCCCAACAGGGCCTCGCGCAGCAGCAGTCACGGATCGGGAGAGGGCACCGAAGGAGGGGGGAGCCTGGCCGACTCCGGCATTCCCCCGATCGCGCCGAACGCGGTCAACAGCACCAGGACGTGTACGCGCCGACTGCATGCACTCGCGCCGCTGCGGGCCGGCCACCGACGGCCCGGTTCAGGCGTTCGCCCTGCGGACACCGTGAAGGCCCAGAGGTTCGGACTTCCCCGGTGAGCGGCCCCGACTCCGCCGCGGCGGGGACGCCTGGCGGTCGCCGTCCGGAACCGGCGTCAGCCGGAGCTGACCGGCAGCACGTCCGGGGACAGAGAGGCCGCCTTGGCCGTCGCGCTGGTCATCTGCCGGCGGTGATGGCGGCGGCACAGCACTTCGTAGCCGATCTCGTCCGGCTGGTTGGCGACGTCGCCGACCATGACCTGCTCGCCCTCGACGACCATCACGCCGCCCACCGTGCGCGCGTTGTGCGTGGCGCGGGCCCCACACCAGCACAGCGCCTCGACCTGCAACGTCTCGACGCGGTCGGCGAGTTCGATCAGCCGCTGGGAGCCGGGGAACAGGCGGGTGCGGAAGTCGGTGGTGATACCGAAGGCGTAGACGTCCATCTCCAGGTCGTCCACGATCCGCGCCAGCTGGTCGACCTGCTCCGGGGCGAAGAACTGCGCCTCGTCGGCGATGACGTAGTCGATGCGGCCGCCCCGCTGCAGCCGGTCCACCACGTACCCGTACAGGTCGACCCCGGTGCCGGCCTCCACCGCGTCCGTCACCAGACCCAGGCGCGACGACAGTTTGCCCTCACCGGCACGGTCGTCGCGGGTGAAGATCAGGCCTTCGAGGCCACGGGCAGACCGGTTGTGGGCGATCTGGAGGGCCAGGGTCGACTTGCCGCAGTCCATCGTCCCGGAGAAGAACACCAGTTCTGGCATGACAGGTCGAAGGCCTTTCGGTCAGGTCGGCGCGCCGGGCAGAGGGACGGACGGGGCGGCGAGGCAGGGCGGGGCGGCGGGCGAACGGGGGCGGCAGGCGCCGTCAGGTCGCCAGGTCGTCAGGTGCGGACTTCCAGGAGCGGGACGAGCTGCTCGGCCGGAGTCATCGAGCCGTGGTTCCCGGTCATCAGGGACTCCTTGGGCTCGCGCTCGGAGGCGATCAGCAGGACGTCGTCGCGGGCGGCGGCGATCACGTCGCCGAGTCGGGCGTACACCCGCTCGTCGATCCGCGGACCGAACCAGCCCGCCGCGATCGCCTCGTCCCGGGAGGCGATCCAGAACTGCTCGCCGAGGACCTCGCGCCACACGGTGAGCACGTCGTTCGCCGCACCTGGCACCGCGTAGACGTGACGGGCGCGGCCCTCGCCGCCCAGCAGGGCGACTCCGGCCTTGAGCTCCCAGTCCTCGTCGACGTCGATGCGGTGCTCCTCGTCGAAGGGCACGTCGATCATGCCGTGGTCGGCGGTGACGTAGAGGGCGCTGCGGGGCGGCAGCTGCTCGGCGAGGCGCTGTACCAGGCGGTCGACGTAGCCGAGCTGGCCGCGCCAGGTGTCGGAGTCGACGCCGAACCGGTGCCCGGCGCCGTCCACCTCGGAGTAGTACGTGTAGACCAGGGCGCGGTCGGCCGCGGCGAGCTGCTCGGCCGCGAGGTCCATCCGCTCCTCGCCGGCGAGGCGGCCGTGGAAGGTGCCGCCGCTGAGCGCGACCTTGGTGAGCGGGGTGGACTCGAAGGCGGGTGACGACACCTGCGCGGCGTGCACGCCGGCCGCCTCCGCCATCCGGAAGACGGTCGGGTGGGGCTGCCAGTCCGCGGGAGAGGTCCACGGGTGCCAGCGCAGCTGGTTCATCAGCGCGCCGGTCTCCGGGTTGCGGACCGTGTAGCCGGGCAGGCCGTGGGCGCCCGGCGGCAGGCCGGTGCCGACCGACGCGAGGGAGGTCGCGGTGGTGGCGGGGTAGCCGGCCGTCAGCGGGCGGCCGGTGCCGCCGCGCGAGGAGGCCAGCAGGGACGTCATGAAGGGCGCCTCGTCCGGGTGCGCCTTCAGCTGCTCCCAGCCGAGGCCGTCGATCAGGAAGACGCAGGCCCGGTCGGCCGGGGCCAGCTCCGGCATGGCGGCCGTGACACCCGGCACGCCCATCCCGGCGGCCAGGGTGGGCAGCAGGTCGGCCAGCGATCCACTGCCGTACTCGGGGACCGGGGCGGAGGACAACGGCAGCGGCTCCGGATAACCGGAGGCGGGCGCGGCGTTGGCCTGCTCCCAGTCGTCCCATGCGGCGTGGGACATCAGCGGGCGGTGTCCGCGATCGCCTCGGAGAGCGCCTGCGCGAAGGCGAGGGCCTGGGCGACCGTCTCCGGGCCGTCACCGGCCTCGCTGACGCGCAGGGTGAGGTCGTCGGCGGTGGAGCTGCCGGTGTAGCCGTGGTCGGCGTCGCAGTTGGGGTCGCCGCAGGCGGCGGGCTCCAGGTCGAGGCGGGCGACCGCGCCCCAGCCGATGGTCAGCACGACCTCGCGGGGCAGCCTGCCCGGCGTGTACGTCTCGGGGTCGGCGACGACGCGGCTGACCACCACGGAGGCGATCTTCTCCAGCTTGACCGACTCCGTGGACGTCGTCGCGTACGGGGAGGGCGAGGTGCTGTCGGCGTTCTGCTCGTCGGTGTGGCTGACGATGAAGCGGTTGCCGGTGAGCACCAGCACCGTCACGTGGCGACGCACCTCGTTGGCGTCGAACGTGGTCTCCTGATGGACCAGGAACGACCGGACGGGCTCGCCGCCCACGGCGGACTCCACCGCCTCGGCCACGAGGGCCGGGTAGTAGCCGCTGCGCTCGATCGCCGCGCGCAGCCCCTGGGTCGTCGTACTGGTCTTGGCCATGCCGTCCATCCTACGGCGGCGCACGGACTGTCCGGACCGCTCGGGAGCGCTCCGGTCCGACCTCGGGGGCCATGGGCCCGGCCGGTCAGTACTCCGGCAGCGTACGGGGTCCCTGGTCGTCGCGGGCGGGCGGGGGCGCCAGCCGTACCGAGGCGCCGAGCACGCTCACGCCGCGGGGGGCGACGACCACGGGTTCCAGTGTGACGGCCACCACCTCCGGGTGGTCGTCCACCAGCCGCGAGACCCGCAGGAGCAGCTGTTCGAGGGCGTCGGTGTCCACGGGGGCGGCGCCGCGCCAGCCGAACAGGAGCGGGGCGGTGCGCACCGAGCGGATCATCGAGGCGGCGTCGCGGTCGGCGACCGGGATCAGCCGGTGCGAGAGGTCTCCCAGGAGCTGGGAGGGGGCGCCGGCCAGGCCGAAGGAGAGCACCGGCCCGGCGGCCGGGTCGATCACCGCGCGCACCACGGTGTCCACGCCGCGCGGTGCCATCTGCTGGACCACCGGGCGGACCTCGTCGGCCCCGCCGAAGAGGTCGGCCAGCTCGGCGAAGGCGCGGCGGACCTGGTCCTCGTCGGCGAGGTCGAGGCGGACGCCGCCGAGGTCGGCGCGGTGCCGCAGGTGGGGGGCGGTGGTCTTGAGGGCCACCGGGAAGCCGAGCCGCCCGGCGGCGGCGACGGCATCGTCCGCGGTGGCCGCGGGGACGGCGCGGCGCACGGGGATGCCGTAGCGGCGCAGCAGGTCGCGGGTGTCCTCGGGACCTAGGTCGGGGCCCAGGGCGGCGGGGGCCGCGTCCGGGCCGCTCGTGGAGGCGGGGGCGGCGGCCATGGGTCCGTTCGCGTCCGCGGGGGCCGGGCCGCTCACCCCGGCCGGGGCTACGGGGCCGTTCACGCCGGCGGAAGCCGCGACGGCCGGGCCGCTCGGGTCCGCCGCGGTGCGGGCGAGGAGGGTGGTGACGAAGGCCGCGGTCTCCTTCTCGTCGATGTCCTCGAACTCCGGCACCCTCCCGGAGTCCGCCGCCGACCGCCGCCAGTCGGCGTACCGGACCGCCTCGGCGAGGGCGCGGACGGCGCGCTCGGCGGCGGGGTAGGCGGGGATCAAGCGCTGACGGCTCTCTTCGGCCTTCTCCTCGCTGCCCGCACCCGCCGGGGCCCGCGGCGGTTCGGTCCCGTCGGCGAGGTGGACGCCCTCGCCGGACCGGGACCGGGACCGGGGCGCGGTGACCGCGGCGGCGGAGAGCGCCTCGGCGAGGCCGCCGAGCTCGACGTGCACGACCAGGACGGGCTTGTCGGGCGCCAGCGCGCCCGCGGTGCGCAGCGCCTCGGCGAGTTCCGCGTCGGCGGCGGCGCCCCCGGCGCCGGTCGCCTCGTCGATGCGCGGGATGGCGGTGACCACCACGGCGTCGCAGCCCGGGTCGGCCAGCGCGCGGGAGAGCGCCCGGTGGAAGTCGTCCGGGGTCGCGTCCGTGGTGAGGTCCAGCGGGCGCTGCGGCTCGAGCCCCTCGGCGAGGCAGGCGTCGTAGGTGAGCAGGCCCAGCGACTCGGAGTTGCCGAGGATCGCCACCCGCGGCCCGCCCGGCAACGGCTGACGGGCCAGCAGCAGCCCGGCGTCGACCAACTCGGTGATGGTGTCCACGCGGATGACCCCGGCCTGTCGCAGCAGCGCGGAGACGGTGTCGTGCGGAAGGCGGGTCGCGCGCACGGCGTGCCCCTGCGGCACGCCGCTGTGCCGGGCCCCCTGCACCACGACCAGCGGCTTGGCGGCGGCGGTGCGCCGCGCGAGGCGGTTGAACTTCCGCGGGTTGCCGATGGATTCGAGGTACATCAGCGCGACGTCGGTCTCCGGGTCGTCGTACCAGTACTGCAGCACGTCGTTGCCGGAGACGTCGGCGCGGTTCCCGGCCGAGACGAAGGTGGAGACGCCGGTGACCCCGGTGACGCCGCCGTCGCGCCGGTGCAGGCGGGAGAGCAGGGCGACGCCGATCGCCCCGGACTGGGTGAACAGGCCGATCCGCCCGGCCCGCGGCATCTCGGGGGCGAGGGAGGCGTTGAGGCGGACCCCGTCGGCGGTGTTGACCACGCCGAACGCGTTGGGGCCGATCACGCGCATGCCGAACGCGCGGGCGCGGCGCACGAGTCGGCGCTGCCGCTCGAGCCCTTCGGGGCCGAGCTCGGCGTACCCGGCGGAGAGCACCACCATCCCCTGCACCCCGTGCGCCCCGCACTCGTCGACCACCTCGGGCACCCGGTCGGCCGGCACGGCCACCACGGCGAGGTCGACGGGTCCGTCGATCTCGGTCAGCGAGCGGCACGCGGGAACGCCGTCGACGTGGGCGAGGTCGGCGGGGAAGGCGGCGTTGACGGCGTGCAGCGCGCCGGTGAAGCCGCCGTCGCGCAGGTGCTCCAGCACGCCGCGGCCGACGCCGCCCGGGGCGCGGCTCACTCCGATCACGGCCACCGACCCGGGCGCGAGCAGCCGGCGCACGGAGCGCGCCTCGGCGCGCTGTTCACGGGCCTGCTGGACGGCGAGCGAACGGTCGGTGGGCTCGAGGTCGAGGTGGAGGCGGACCACGCCCTCCTCGAAACTGCGCTTCTGGGCGTACCCGGCGTCCGTGAACACCTTGATCATCTTGGTGTTGCCCGGCAGCACCTCGGCGGCGAAGCGGCGCACGCCTCGCTCCCGGGCCACCGCGGCGATGTGCTCGAGCATCGCGGAGGCGACCCCGCGCCCCTGGTGCGCGTCCTGGACCAGGAAGGCGACCTCGGCCTCGTCTGCGGGCGCGGAGGCGGGCATGCCGTCGGCGTCGACCCGGTCGTAGCGGACGGTGGCGATGAACTCGCCGCCCACGGTGGCGGCGAGGCCGACCCGGTCCACGTAGTCGTGATGGGTGAACCGGTGCACG
The DNA here is from genome assembly GCF_042792855.1 of Streptomyces sp. NPDC056600. NCBI lineage: Bacteria > Bacillati > Actinomycetota > Actinomycetes > Kitasatosporales > Streptomycetaceae > Streptomyces > Streptomyces sp. NPDC056600. The sequence goes on along the minus strand of NZ_JBHTVQ010000041.1, from coordinate 19,100 downwards.
TCCTTGGCGGACAGACGCGGGTACGGCGAGAAGAAGCGCAGGTACTTCGACTCGTCGGAGACCTGCTCGTAGAAGCTGACCAGGCGTTCCGCGTCGTCCTCGGTGATGGGCCGGACGTGGGTGATGCCGCCGTCGCGGAGCACCACGTCGGCTTCCCAGTGCGCGGGGTACTCGTGACGGTCCGACGGGCTCTGCATGCGGCAAGCCTACGGCTCGTGGCCCCGATCGGGGCCCGTGGTGATGCGCGCGAGGCGCGCGGACGGTGAGGACAGGAGGTACCGGAGATGCCCGAACGCCGGGTCAGGGTGGCCGCGCCGGACGGTCTGCACGCGCGGCCGGCCGCGCGTTTCGTGCGGGCCGTGCAGGACTCGGGGCTGCCGGTGCGGGTGGCCCGGGCGGACGGCGCGGGGGTGGGGCCGGTGAACGGCGGGTCGATCCTCGGAGTGCTGGGGCTGGGGGTGCGCCGCGGCGAGGAGGTGGTGCTCTCCTGCGACGGCGACGGCGACGGCACCGGGGCGGGTGCGGGTGCAGGTGCGGGTGCGGAGGCCGGGGGCGTGGAGAAGGTGCTCGACGAACTGGCGGAGCTGCTGTCCGTGGACCGTCCGGAGCGCCCGGGGGAGGCGGAGCTGTGAGCGGGGCGGGACCGGGGCCCGCCGAATTGCGCCGCGCGCGAATATCTCGCGCGAACAGGAACACGAATGCATCGCACCCCACGAATGACCGCACGGCGGGAATTGCAGAACCGGCCCTGGAAAGGCACACCGAACGACGGAGCGGGAATTGCACCCGCGCACCCGCCTCTTGTATACGGCCCTCTTGTTAATTACGGAGGCCATTCATGTTTACGGCATGTTGCGAGGTCCTCACGCCGTCCGCGCGCGCCGCGCCCCCGCGGTTCTGACCGGGAATGCGCAGCCGGTACAGCACGGTCGAGCGCTCGGTGTGCAGGGCGGTCACCTGCCGGGCCCGCTCCCCGTCTCCCCGGGCCACGGCGTCCACGATGGCGCCGTGCTCGGCCCAGGTCTCCACGGGCGCGGGCAGCGGATCCAGTGCGTACATCCAGGCGATCTTGTGCCGCAGCTGGGTGAGCGTGGTGGTCAGCGCGGCGCTCCCGCAGGCCTGGGCCAGCGTCTCGTGGAACCAGCCGCCCAGCGACCGCAGCTCCTCCCCGTATCCGCGCCGGGCCCGCTCCTGACCCAGCCTGACCAGGCCGCGGAGCACCTTGAGGTGGGCCTCGGTGCGCCGCTGGGCGGCCCGGGCGGCGCCCAGCGGCTCCAGCAGCAGCCGCATCTCCAGCAGGTCGGCGGCCTCCTGCTCGGTCGGCTCCGCCACGCAGGCGCCGGCGTGCCGCCGGGTGACCACGAAGCCCTCGGCCTCCAGGGTGCGCAGCGCCTCGCGGACCGGGACGCGGGAGACGCCGTAGCGGCGGGCGAGGAGTTCCTCGGTCAGCCGGGTCCCGCGCTCGTGGACCCCGGCGACGATGTCGTCCCGGATCGCCGTGCATACCGAATGCGCGGGAATACGCATGCCGACCTCCGCCTCGATGAATAAGGCGACTCTAAGGCAATGCGCGTGAATTTCCGACGGGAAGCCGCACGGGAGAGGGAATTTTCGGCCGCTCCCCCGCCCGGTGCGCCCGGATACCGTCCGGAACGACGAAAAAGCCCCCCGTCCCGGAAACCGGGACGGGGGGCTTTCGCGTGGGTGACGTCAGAGGTTCACGCCGTGGGAGCGGAGGTAGGCGACGGGGTCGATGTCGCTGCCGTACTCCGGGGAGGTGCGGGCCTCGAAGTGCAGGTGCGGGCCGGTGACGTTGCCGGTGGCGCCGGAGCGGCCGAGGTGGGCGCCCGGGGTGACCGCCTGGCCGACGGCCACGCTGACCGAGGACAGGTGGCCGTACTGGGTGTACGTGCCGTCGTGCATCTTGACGACGACCTGGTAGCCGTAGGCCCCGCCCCAGCCGGCCTCGACGACGGTGCCGCGGCCCACGGAGCGGACCGGGGTGCCGGAGGCGGCGTGGAAGTCGATGCCGGTGTGGCTGCCGGAGGACCAGATGCCGCCGCCCGCCTGGTAGGAGGTGGAGACGTAGGACCCGGCGATCGGGCTGACGAACATGTTGAGGCGGCGGAGGCGCTCACGCTCGGCCTCGCGGGCGGCGCGCTCCTCGGCGGCCTCACGCTCGGCACGGGCCTTCTCGGCGGCCGCGGCGCGGGCGGCGGCCTCGACGGCGGCCCGCTCCTGGGCCTCGGCCTGCTCGTCGATCTGCTCGGCGACGGTGTCGCCGATGGTGACGACGGGAAGCAGGCCACTGGTCTCGGCGGGGGCCTCCGCGGCGACGGCGGGGCTGGCGAGGGTGCCGACGACGCCGGTGGTGGTGAGAGCGGCGAGGCCCGCCAGGCCGGCGGTGGTGCGGCTGGTCCGGCCGGGACGACGGTGCCTGCCGGGGGCGCAGTTGAACGCCATGAAGTGGCTGAGTCCTTTCCTTCCCTCTCGCCTGCCGGGTTAGCTGTCGGGTTCGGAGCAGGAAGGTCTCCTACGGGTTCCTCCCGCGTGGCGGAAGGCGCCCGATTCACCCCAGGGGTACCGCTCGGTTGGGTCCCCGGCTCCCCTGGCTCGCGCCGTACGGGGATTAGGCGATGACTGCCCGGCGCCGCGGATGCGGAGCACAGGTGTGGCGGGCAGCCGGATCGAAGCTAGTTGGGTGATCAATCGGATAACAAACGGATCAAGACTTTTGTAGCGCACGCCACAGGGCAAACCGGACCCTTCTACGCGCATCGCACGGCTCCCGGACGAGCCGGTGCCGGACCGAACGAAGCGGGCCCCGGCGGCCGTAAGGCTCACCGGGGCCCGAAACCGCCCTGGACGGGCCGCTACTCGGCGCTCACCACGGTCACCTCGCCGATGCCCAGCTCACGCACCGGGCCGGCGATCTGCGCGGCGTCGCCGACCAGGACCGTCACCAGACGGTCCACCGGGAAGGCGCTCACCACGGCTGCGGTGGCCTCCACCGTGCCGGTGGCGACGAGCTGCTGATAGAGCGTCGCCTGGAAGTCGTCCGGCAGGTGCTGCTCCACCTGGTCGGCCAGCGTGCCGGCGACCGCGGCGGCCGTCTCGTACTTCAGCGGCGCCACGCCCACCAGGTTCTGCACGGCGGTGTCCCGCTCGGTGTCGGTCAGGCCGCCCTCGGCGAGGGTGCGCAGCACCTGCCACAGGTCCTGCAGCGCGGGGCCGGTGTTGGGGGTGTCCACCGAGCCGCTGATCGCCAGCATCGCGGCGCCCGAACCGTCGGGGGCGGAACGCAGGACCTGCCCGAAGGCGCGGACGCCGTACGTGTAGCCCTTCTCCTCGCGCAGCACCTTGTCCAGGCGGGAGGTGAGCGTGCCGCCCAGGCAGTAGGTGCCGAGCACCTGGGCCGGCCAGACCCGGTCGTGCCGGTCCGGGCCGGTGCGGCCGATCAGCAACTGGGTCTGGACGGAGCCGGGACGGTCCACGATCACCACGCGGCCGGTGTCGTCCGACGTCACCGCCGGCACCGCGCGCGGGGCGGCCTGGGAGCCCTTCCAGGCGCCCAGGGTCTCGGCCAGCAGGGCGTCCAGGTCGACGCCCGTGAGGTCACCGACCACCACGGCGGTCGAGGTGGCCGGACGGACGTGCCGCTCGTAGAAGGCGCGCACGGCGGCCGCGTCGATCTTCTCGACGGTGTCCTCGGTGCCCTGACGGGGGCGCGCCATCCGCGAGTTCGCCGGGAAGAGCTCCTTGTAGAGCTCCTTGGCGGCACGGCGGGCCGGGTTGGCCAGCTCGTGCGGGATCTCGTCGAGCCGGTTGCGCACCAGGCGGGAGACCTCGTCCTCGGCGAACGCCGGGGCGCGCAGCGCGTCGGCCAGCAGACCCAGCGCCTTGGGCAGCCGGGAGGCGGGGACCTCCAGGGAGACCCGCACGCCGGGGTGGTCGGCGTGCATGTCCAGGGTGGCGCCGCAGCGCTCGAGTTCGGCGGCGAAGTCCTCGGCGGAGTGCTTGTCGGTGCCCTCGGCGAAGGCGCGCGCCATGATGGTGGCGACACCGTCCAGGCCGAGCGGCTCGGCGTCCAGCGGGGCGTCCAGCAGCACCTCGACGGCCACGACCTGCTGGCCGGGGCGGTGGCAGCGCAGGACGGTCAGGCCGTTGTCGAGGGCACCGCGCTCGGGCGCGGGGAACGCCCACGGCTTGGGCTCGCCGGCCTGCGGCTGGGGGTGGAACTCCATGGTGGCCAGGTCGGTCACTTGGCCTCCTCCTCTTCGTCCTCGTCGCCGTCGGCGTCCGCGCCCTCGGGAGTGATCGGTTCGTACACCAGGACCGCCCGGTTGTCGGGGCGCAGACGGGCCTTGGCGACCTCCTGGACCTCCTCCGGCGTCACCTCCAGCACCCGCTCCACGGCGGTCAGCGCGAGCTGCGGGTCGCCGAACAGGACGGCGTACCGGCACAGTTCGTCGGCGCGCCCGGAGACCGTGCCGAGGCGGTCCAGCCACTCGCGCTCCAGCTGTGCCTGGGCGCGCTCCATCTCCTCGGCCGTCGGGCCCTCGGCGGCGAGCCGCGCGAGCTCCTCGTCGACGGCGGCCTCGATGACCGGCACCTCGACGTCGCCGGAGGTCTTGACGTCCAGCCAGCCCAGCGAGGGCGCTCCGGCCAGCCGCAGCAGGCCGAAACCGGCCGTCACCGCGGTGCGGTCGCGGCGCACCAGGCGGTTGTAGAGGCGGGAGGACTCGCCGTAGCCGAGGATGGTCAGCGCCACGTCGGCGGCGTCGCAGGCACGGGTGCCGTCCTCGGGCAGGCGGTAGCCGGCCATCAGGGCGCGGGCCGGGACCTCCTCGCGGACGACCTCGCGGATCTCCCCGCCGACGACCTCCGGCAGCGCTCCGTCCCGCGGGGCGGGCTTGCCGTCGTGGGAGGCGATGGAGCCGAAGTACTTCTCGACCCAGGCCAGGGTCTGCTCCGGGTCGATGTCGCCGACCACCGACAGCACCGCGTTGTTGGGCGCGTAGTAGGTGCGGAAGAACGCGCGGGCGTCCTCCAGGGTGGCGGCGTCCAGGTCGGCCATGGAGCCGATCGGGGTGTGGTGGTACGGGTGGCCCTCGGGGTAGGCCAGCGCGAAGATCTTCTCGAAGGCCGTGCCGTAGGGGACGTTGTCGTACCGCTGGCGGCGTTCGTTCTTGACGACGTCGCGCTGGTTCTCCATCGACTCGTCGTCGAGGGCGGTGAGCAGGGAGCCCATCCGGTCTGCCTCCAGCCAGAGCGCGAGCTCCAGCTGGTGGGCCGGCATGGTCTCGAAGTAGTTGGTGCGCTCGAAGCTGGTGGTGCCGTTGAGGGAACCTCCGGCTCCCTGCACCAGCTCGAAGTGACCGTTGCCCTTCACCTGGGCCGAGCCCTGGAACATCAGGTGCTCGAAGAGGTGGGCGAGGCCGGTGCGGCCCTGGACCTCGTGCCGGGAGCCGACGTCGTACCAGAGGCACACCGCGGCGACCGGGGTCAGGTGGTCCTCCGAGAGCACCACGCGGAGCCCGTTGGCAAGGCGGTGCTCGGTAGCTGTGAGGCCTCCTGAGCCTGCCTCGGCTGTGGCCGTGTGACCCATGGGCATGTACGTCCCTTCGCTCGCCTGAAACTTGTGTGTCCGGACTGCCTGTCACTCTATGCAACCGAGGGCGGTTGCCGTGAGGTTCCCGATACGTCACATTGCCGCCCGATCCGGGGACACTCCGGCCCGCCGGGAGCTTCACCGGCCGCGTGGACGGCCGCGAGGTGCTCCCGTCGGCCGGCCGCTCCGGCGGCCGCGACCCCGATCGCCCCGGGACGCGCGGGTGTGCTGGGATGGGCGCCGTCCACCGGCCGGCGTCGTCCGCCGTGAATGAAGTGAAAGGACGTTCCATGTGCAAGGCCTTGACCGCCGCCGCCCTTCTGGGGCTGGGCGCTCTGCTCCTCTCCGGCTGCTCCGGCTCCGACGGCGACGACGGGGCGAAGGGCCCGGCCGCCTCGAAGACCGCTCCGAAGGCCTCGCAGCCGGCCGAGCGGTCCTCGCAGGCCCCGGCCCCGGAGCAGGGGTTCGACGGCACCTGGCGCCCCATCAACGACAGCCCCGTCGAGACGTTGAAGATCACCGGGGGGAAGGTCGTCACCACCGGCGAGCTCGCCTGCCCGGGCTCCCTCGAGGGCGTCGGCACCGAGAAGCCGCGGATCACCCTGGACTGCGCGAAGCCGGACCCCGCGCGCACGAAGGGAACCCTGAAGATGAAGTCCGACGGCTCCGCCGTCGTCATCGAGTGGGACGGGCCGGAATGGGGAGGAATGATCGACAGCCTGCGCCGGGCCTGAGCTCCGGGCGCCCGTCCCGGGGCGTCACCGGCGGGGGCGCGGTCCGAGGTGTCGGCGGCGAGGGCCACAATGGTGCGCGACAGTCCCCGTTCATGCTCGCAAGACCGTGAAGGAGCCCGGCAGCGATGGCCCGCCGCAGCACGAAGACAGCGCGACCCGATGACGATGCTTTCGAGGAGCGGATCCTCGACATCGACGTCGTGGACGAAATGCAGGGCTCCTTCCTCGAGTACGCCTACTCGGTCATCTACTCCCGCGCGCTGCCCGACGCGCGTGACGGTCTCAAGCCGGTGCACCGGCGGATCGTCTACCAGATGAACGAGATGGGCCTGCGCCCCGACCGCGGGTACGTGAAGTGCGCCCGCGTCGTCGGCGAGGTCATGGGCAAGCTCCACCCGCACGGCGACACGTCGATCTACGACGCGCTGGTCCGGCTCGCCCAGCCGTTCTCCATGCGCGTCCCGCTGGTCGACGGCCACGGCAACTTCGGCTCCCTCGGCAACGACGACCCGCCGGCCGCCATGCGGTACACCGAGGCCCGGATGGCCGACGCGACGAGCCTGATGACGGAGTCGATCGACGAGAACACGGTCGACTTCCAGCCCAACTACGACGGCCAGGAGCGGGAGCCGGTGGCGCTGCCCGCCGCCTTCCCGAACCTGCTGGTCAACGGCGCCTCCGGCATCGCGGTGGGCATGGCCACCAACATGCCGCCGCACAACCTCGGCGAGGTCGTCGCCGCCGCCCGGCACCTGATCCGGTACCCCCACGCCGACCTCGACGCGCTGATGAAGCACGTTCCCGGCCCGGACCTGCCCACCGGCGGCCGCGTCGTCGGCCTGTCCGGCATCCGCGACGCCTACGAGAAGGGCCGCGGCACCTTCAAGATCCGCGCGACGGTCGCCGTCGAGCAGGTCACCGCCCGCCGCAAGGGCCTGGTCGTCACCGAACTGCCCTTCTCGGTGGGTCCCGAGAAGGTGATCGCCAAGATCAAGGACCTGGTGAGCTCCAAGAAGGTCCAGGGCATCGCCGACGTCAAGGACCTCACCGACCGCGAGCACGGGCTGCGCCTGGTCATCGAGATCAAGAACGGCTTCGTCCCCGAGGCCGTGCTGGAGCAGCTGTACAAGCTGACGCCGATGGAGGAGTCCTTCGGCATCAACAACGTCGCCCTGGTGGACGGCCAGCCGCTCACGCTCGGCCTCAAGGAGCTCCTCGAGGTCTACCTCGACCACCGCTTCACCGTGGTGCGCCGCCGCTCGGAGTTCCGCCGCGGCAAGAAGCGCGACCGGCTGCATCTGGTCGAGGGCCTGCTGACCGCGCTCATCGACATCGACGAGGTCATCCGGCTGATCCGCTCCAGCGACAACTCCGCCCAGGCCAAGCAGCGCCTGATGGAGTCCTTCGCGCTGTCGGAGATCCAGACCCAGTACATCCTCGACACGCCGCTGCGCCGCCTCACCAAGTTCGACCGCATCGAGCTGGAGGCGGAGAAGGAGCGGCTCACCGCGGAGATCGCGGAGCTGACCCGGATCCTGGACTCCGACGCCGAGCTGCGCAAGCTGGTCTCCGCCGAACTGGCCGCCGTCGCGAAGAAGTTCGGCACCCCGCGGCGCACCGTGCTGCTGGAGTCCGCGGACACCCCGGCCGCCCTGCCGCTCCAGGTGGCGGACGACCCGTGCCGGGTGCTGCTCTCCTCCACCGGCCTGCTGGCCCGCACGGCCGACGCCGATCCCTTCCCCGCCGTCAAGAACGCCAAGCGGGTCAAGCACGACGTGATCGTCTCCGCGGTGGACACCACCGCGCGCGGCGAGATCGGCGTGGTCACCTCCACCGGGCGGCTGCTGCGCGTCAACGTGGTGGACCTGCCGATGCTCCCCGAGATCGCGGCGGGCACCACGCCCAACCTCTCCGGAGGCGCGCCGCTCGCCGAGTTCGTCTCCTTCGAGGACGACGAGACGGTGATCTGCCTGACCTCGCTGAACGAGTCCTCCCCCGGCCTCGCGGTCGGCACGCTGCAGGGCATCGTCAAGCGCGTGGTGCCGGACTACCCGGCGGGCAAGGACGAACTCGAGGTCATCGGCCTCAAGGAAGGCGACCGGATCGTCGGCGCGGTGGAGCTGCGCACCGGCGACGAGGACCTGGTCTTCATCACCGACGACGCCCAACTGCTGCGCTTCCAGGCCTCCCTGGTCCGTCCGCAGGGCCGCCCGGCGGGCGGCGTGGCCGGCATCAAGCTGGCGGACGGCGCCAAGGTCATCTCGTTCACCGCGGTGGACCCGGGCCAGGAGGCGGTGGTCCTGACCGTCGCCGGCTCGCGCGGCACGCTCGACGACTCGGTGCAGACCACGGCCAAGCTGACGCCGTTCGACCAGTACCCACGCAAGGGCCGGGCCACCGGCGGCGTGCGCTGCCAGCGCTTCCTCAAGGGCGAGGACTGTCTCTCCCTCGCCTGGGCGGGCCCGGCACCGGTGCACGCCGCGCAGAAGAACGGCATGCCGGCCGAGGTTCCGGAGATGGATCCGCGACGCGACGGTTCGGGCGTGGGCCTGCCGAAGACGGTCGCGGTGGCCGCCGGTCCCGCGTGACCTGACCGCCTCCGCCAGGGCCCTCCGCGACCTCCGCGGGGGGCCCTGGCGTTCTCCGAGGGCCCTGGCGTTCTCCGCCGGGGCTACTCCTCGGGCGTGACCAGCTCCGCGTCGTCCTCGGGCGCCACCAGGTCCGCGTCGTCCTCCCCCTGCACGTACCGCAGCACCCCCCACATGCCGTGCTCGTCCGCCTCCCCGGGCGTCCCGCCCACACAGCCGGCGAGCTCCTTCTCCAGCCCCGCCGCGTCGATCCCGGACCCGATGAGCACCAGGGCGGTGCCCCGCTCCTCCCGCCGCTTCCACGGCTCGGGGTAGAAGCGCAGGAACCGCCCGACGGCGTGCACCAGGTACCGGTTCCCCGGGTCGTACGCGCCGAAGTCCACGTACCCCTTGATCCGGTACAGCCCGTGGGGCCGCTCGTCGAGGAACCGCATCAGCCGCCGCGGGTCCATCGCCCGCGCCGACGTGAAGGACACGCTCTCGTACCCGGCGTGCAGGTGCCCGCCGTGCCCGTTCCCCTCGGCGCGCTGCTCGTCCCCTTCGCCGTGCTCGCCGCCGCTGCCGTCGCCGTCGCCGTAGAGGTCCACGTCGTCGAAGGACAGCTGCCCGACCCGCTCCTGCGACGGCCGGCAGTCGAACAGGAAGTCCGGGTCGACGCGCCCGTGCGTCGCCCGCACCACGGCGGCCCCGTCGGCCGCCTCCCGCACCGCGCGCAGCACGGCCTCCACGTCCTCGGCCCGGTCGGTCTTGTTGACCACCACCAGGTCGGCGAGGGCCAGGTGCCGGTCGATCTCCGGGTGCCGCTCCCGGGTCTCCCCGAACTCGGCCGCGTCCACCACCTCCACCAGCCCGCCGTAGACGACCTCCGGCTGCTCGCTGGCCAGCACCATCCGCACCAGCTCCTGCGGCTCCGCCAGCCCGCTCGCCTCGATCACGATCACGTCGATCCCCGAGGGCGACCGGGCCAGCCTGCCCAGGTACTCGTCCAGTTCCCCGACGTCCACGGCGCAGCACAGGCAGCCGTTGCCCAGCGACACGGTGGAGTCGCCCAGCGCGCCGGCCACCGCCAGGGCGTCGATCTCGATGGCGCCGAAGTCGTTCACCACCACGCCGATGCGGCTGCCACCGCTGTTGTGCAGCAGGTGGTTCAGGAGGGTGGTCTTCCCCGCCCCCAGGAACCCCGCCAGCACGACGACCGGAATCTGCGGGGTGTGCGGGGTCCCACTGCTCATGACGCGCCCTCTCTCGTCGCACCGCGCGCCCCGGCGCACGCTGCTCACTTCCGATCGACTCCCAGTGCCGCCGCCAGGATATGAGGCCTGCGAAACGGCTTCCGGTGAACGATTGTTCGCTCCCACCGATGGGCAAACGTTTCAGCATGGCGCCGGTCCGGGTGACCCGCACGTCCCTCCGTGCGCCTCCCTCTCCGCCTCCCGCCGATCAGAGCCGCTCGGCATCCTGGGGAGCGGCAGCACGCAGCATCGCCCACCGCCCGCCGGTCCCCGCCCGTGTCGACCCGCACCGACCCGACGACCGGCGCGGGGTCGTCCGATACGGGGGATTGACATGGCCACACAGTTTTTACGCTCTCTGGCGGTGGCGTGCCTCGGCGCCGCCGCCGGCGCGATCACCGCGACCGCCGTCCAGCGCCGGGCGCTCGACGAACTCCGGGGAACCCTGGAGCAGCACCTCGCGCAGGGCCGCGCGATCCAGCGCGAGGCGAATCTCTCGACCCAGATGCGCCAGCACTGGGAACTCCTCAGCAAGGCCATCGACGACCCGGACCTCGCGGAGGTCCTCGACGTCTACGACGACCCGGACATCACCCCGCGCAAGCGCCGCCAGTACCTCTTCGCCAACGCGGCGTACACGAACCTGCTGAACTACCTTCGCCTCGGCAACGTGACCGAGGAGGAGTTCCTCGGGTACGCCCGGGGCCTCATGCAGAACGCCCGCATGAGGGAGTACTGGCACGCGACCCGGGGTCATCGGTTCACCGTCCTGTCCGACTCCGACGAGGCACGGCGCGGCCGTGTCATCGACGATCTACTGGAAGCTCTCGAAGCCACGGAGGACGACGACTGGTGGGTGGTCGGAGATCCGCCCGGGGAGTGACGTGCCGTGCCAGGGAGCGGCTTTTCGGGCGCGTGCCCATTACGGATCGATAACTCGGCCGTTGAAGCCATCGCAACGGGACTTGACTCGCATGCACCCATGCAGCAGCCCTTCATCTGCCGCCCCACCGCCGCCGGAGGAGCAACCCCACAGGGTTCATGCCCCGCTCGGGCGGTCGCGTAGTGCCGGGCCCTTCAACGCACGACAAGAGGAACTCAACAGTGACACGGATCGTCCGTCGGATCGGCGTGCCGCCGACCGCTCGTGGCAGCGTCAGCGGCGCCAATTGCCCGGATATTTTTGAATTGTCCGACGGGAACTTCGCGGTGATCGGCACCGAGGCGACTACCAGGCTCGACGGCGAACTCCCGCCCGACGCCTCTCGCGCAGACTACGAACGCATCGTGATCATCAGCAGGGACACGCTGGTACGCGCCAAGGCCGACATCCCGGACGCCTAGGGCCGGCCCAGGACCGACGAGGATGGCCCCGGCGCGAAGGCGGTGCCGGGGCCATCCACACATTCCCCTCCGTCCCCCGAACGCGCCCCGCCAGGCCGCACGCGTCCCACCAGCCAGGTTAGGCTCACCTGTGTGAGTAGGTGCGCAACCGTGTCACGGGTCCTGGACGAGCCGATCGCCGGAACCGCGGTGCACGCGCGGACGTGGCTGCTGATCGAGCAGCCCGGTCCCTGGGGGCCCAAGGCGCTCACGGAGAGCCGGCTGGACCCCGCGCTGGGGCGTGCCCTGGAGGACGCCGCGGAGGGCAGCGGGGTGCGGGTGGCTCTGATCCGGCGACCCGGACCGCACGCGGACCACGGGACTCCCCCGCTGCGGCGGGTGTACGCCGCACACACGGCCCCCCGCAACGACTGGGTGCTGGGCGCCCTCACCCGCGAGCCCGAGCGGCTGCTGGACATCGACTTCGCGGCACTCGGCCGCGGCGAGCCGGATGCCTTCGACGCCGCCCTGCCCGACGCCTCGCCGCACACCGGCTTCCCCTTGGCGTTCGTGTGCACCAACGGACGGCGGGACCGCTGCTGCGCCCTGCTGGGCCGGCCGCTCGCCGCCGAACTTGCCGCCTCCCATGTGACGGGCACCTGGGAGATCACCCACCTCGGCGGCCACCGCTTCTCGCCCACCCTGCTGGTCCTGCCGCACGGGTACGCGTACGGCCGGGTCGACGCGCCGGCCGTGAAGGAGATCCTGCACCGCGCCAGGGACGGTCAGGTGGTCACCGAGCACTGCCGGGGCCGCTCGGCCTGGGCGCGGCCGGGTCAGGCGGCGGAACTGGCCGTGCGGACACGGATCGGGGAGACCGTCGCGGACGCCCTGGACGTCACCGGCGTCCACCGGGTCCCGGCAGGCGCCGCCGAGCAGGACCCGCCGCTGTGGGAGGTCGTCGTGACGCACGCCGACGGCCGCCGGTGGCGCGTGGTCGTCGCCGAGGCGGCGGCCGCGCCGCCCCGCCCGCAGAGCTGTGGGGCACCGCTCGGGTCTCCCGCCCGTATGGACGTCGTCGAGGTGCGCGAGACGCCCTGACCGCCCTGAACGGGCCCGGACATCGCAGACATCGCGGACGGCCGGGAGCCCGGCGCACCCACCTGCGTGCGCCGGGCTCCCGGCAGGTCTCCGGCACCCGGCACCCGAAAGGCGGCCGGGGCGCCCCCGAGGGCGCGGGGCGGGGTCAGACCGCTCCCGCTCCGGTCAGCGACCGCACCTCGGTCTCGGCGTGCTTCGCCTCGTCCGGCTCCTCGGAGGAGGTCACCGTGCCGACCCATCCCGCCACGAAGCCCAACGGGATGGAGATCAGGCCCGGGTTCTCCAGGGGGAAGAGCGCGAAGTCCGCGCCGGGGAACATGGACGTCGGCCGGCCGGAGACGACCGGCGAGAAGACGACGAGCGCCACCGCCGGCACGAGACCCCCGTACACCGACCAGATGGCGCCCCGGGTGGTGAAGCGGCGCCAGAAGAGCGTGAACAGCAGCACCGGAAGGTTCGCCGAGGCCGCCACGGCGAAGGCGAGACCGACCAGGAAGGCGACGTTCAGCCCGCCGGACAGCAGGCTGAGGCCGATCGCGACGACGCCGATGCCCACCGCGGCGACCCGGGCCACGGCGACCTCGCTGCGCGGCTTGGCGCCCTTGCGGCGGAACGAGGCGTACAGGTCGTGCGCGACCGACGCGGACGAGGAGAGCGTCACGCCGGCGACCACCGCGAGGATGGTGGCGAAGGCGACCGCCGCCACCACCGCGAACAGCACCGGACCGCCCGTCGAGTCGGCTCCGCCGCCCAGGTTCAGGGCCAGCAGGGGCACCGCGGTGTTGCCGGCCTCGTTCGACCTGCGGACCTCGTCGCTGCCGACGATCGCCGCGGCGCCGAAGCCCAGCAGGATCGTCATCAGGTAGAAGCCGCCGATCAGGCCGATCGCCCACACCACGGAGCGGCGGGCGGCGCGGGCCGTGGGCACGGTGTAGAAGCGCGACAGGATGTGCGGGAGCCCGGCCGTGCCGAGGACCAGGGCGAGGCCCAGGCTGATGAAGTCCAGCCGGTCCGTCCAGCTCCCGCCGTACTCCAGGCCGGGAGCCAGGAAGGCCGCGCCGAAGCCGCTGTTGTCGGCGGCGGAGCTGAGCAGCGCGTTGAAGTCGCCGCCGAAGCGGACCATCACCAGGACGCCCAGCACCAGCGTGCCCACCAGCAGCAGGACGGCCTTCACGATCTGGATCCAAGTGGTGGCCCGCATACCGCCCAGGGACACGTAGACGACCATCAGGGCGCCGACGCCGATGACCGTCCAGGTCTGGGCCGCACTGCCCGAGCCGCCCAGGAGCAGGGCGACCAGGCTGCCGGCGCCGACCATCTGGGCGACCAGGTAGAGGACCGAGACGATCACCGAGGAGGTGCCGGCCGCGATCCGCACCGGACGCTCCCGCATCCGGGCCGCGAGCACGTCCGCCAGCGTGAACCGGCCGCAGTTGCGGACCAGCTCGGCCACCAGCAGCAGGACGACCAGCCAGGCGACCAGGAAGCCGACCGAGTAGAGCATGCCGTCGTAGCCGAAGAGGGCGATCAGCCCCGAGATGCCGAGGAACGACGCGGCCGACATGTAGTCGCCCGCGATGGCCAGGCCGTTCTCCACCGGGGAGAAGAGGCGGCTCCCCGTGTAGAACTCCTCGGTCGAACCGTGCCGGTTACGGCCGGCCCAGGTGGTGATGCCGAGGGTGACCGCCACGAAGACGCTGAAGAGGACCAGGACCAGGGACTGGTGGTTGCCCGTCATGCCGCACCGCCCCGCGCGCCGCGGGTGAGCTCCTGGGTGTCCCAGCGCAGCTGGAGGGCCGCGCGGTCCCGGCGGAGCCGGGCGTGGCGGGCGTACCCCCAGGTCAGGGCGAAGGTGGTGAGGAACTGGCCGAGGCCGGCCAGCATCGCGACGTTCACCGAGCCCGCCACCGGGGTGGCCATGAAGTCCACCGCCGTGGTGGCGGCGACCACGTAGGCGACGTACCAGAGGAAGAAGGAGACGAAGGCGGGAACCACGAACTTCCGGTAGCGGCTGCGCACCTCCTGGAAGGCTGCGCTGCGCTGCACCTCCAGGTAGACGTCGGCGGCCGCGCGGTCGCTGCTCTCCTCCCGCACCTGGCGCGCGGCCGGCACCGCGGGAGTCCGCTCCCCCGTGCCGTCCGTCTCACCCCAGCCAAAGGCGAGTGCGTCGTACCAGGGGTCGTCGAACCGCACCTCTCCGGTGTCGCGACCGTCGTGCTTGTTCACCGAAATCTCCTTGTCCCACGGCTCCATTCGGCCGTAGGAACAATGATGGACAGACCGTGAACTTCCCGGACTCTTTCGGCAGATCTCTCACCCCATCAGGTGACCGAAAGGTCAACCGTCACAGGCGTTGCTCCCGCACGGGTGACGCACGTGCCGACCAGGAGGTGACGCACGCGGCGGGAGACCGCCCGGGGACGGACACGCCTCCGCCCGGGCGTCCAGGGACGTCCGGGCGGAGGCGGGCGACGGTGCGGGCGGCGCCCGTCAGGCGTCGATCCGGGAACGGTCCAGGGTCGCGGCGGAGCTGGAGATGAACTCCTTGCGGGGGGCCACGTCGTTGCCCATCAGGAGGTCGAAGACCTGTTCGGCCGCCTCCAGGTCGGAGAGGTTGATCCGCCGCAGCGTGCGGTGCCGCGGGTCCATGGTGGTCTCCGCGAGCTGGTCGGCGTCCATCTCGCCCAGGCCCTTGTAGCGCTGGATGGAGTCCTTGACCCGGACACCCTTGCGCTCGAACTCGAGCAGCGTCTCGCGCAGCTCACGGTCCGAGTAGGTGTAGACGTACTTGTCCTGGCCGCGCTTGGGCTGGACCAGCTCGATCCGGTGCAGCGGCGGCACAGCGGCGAAGACCCGGCCGGCCTCGACCATGGGACGCATGTAACGCTGGAAGAGGGTCAGCAGCAGGCAGCGGATGTGCGAGCCGTCCACGTCGGCGTCGGTCATCATGATGATCTTGCCGTAACGCGCCGCGTCGATGTCGAAGGTGCGCCCCGACCCGGCCCCTATGACCTGGATGATCGCGCCGCACTCGGCGTTCTTCAGCATGTCGCTGACCGACGACTTCTGCACGTTGAGGATCTTGCCCCGGATCGGCAGGAGCGCCTGGAACTCGGAGTTGCGGGCCAGCTTCGCGGTGCCGAGGGCGGAGTCGCCCTCGACGATGAAGAGCTCGCTGCGGTCCACGTCGTCGCTGCGGCAGTCGGCCAGCTTCGCCGGGAGCGAGGAGGACTCCAGGGCCGTCTTGCGACGCTGGGCGTCCTTGTGCTGACGGGCCGCGATCCGGGTGCGGGCGGCCGCCACGGCCTTCTCCAGGACCGAGCGCGCCTGCTGGGCCGCGTCCCGCTTGGCCGAGGTCAGGAACGCCTTGAGCTCCTTGGAGACGACCTGGTTGACCACCCGGCGGGCCGCCGAGGTGCCCAGCACCTCCTTGGTCTGCCCCTCGAACTGCGGTTCGGCGAGCCGGACCGTGACCACCGCGGTCATGCCCTCCATGGCGTCGTCCTTGACGATGTCGTCCTCGGCGACGCGGAGCATCTTCTTGGAGCGCAGCACCTCGTTCATCGTGCGGGCCACGGCCTGCTCGAATCCGGCCACATGGGTGCCGCCCTTGGGCGTGGCGATGATGTTGACGAAGGACCGGAGCGTGGTGTCGTAGCCGGTGCCCCAGCGCATCGCGACGTCCACCCCGAGCTCCCGGGTGACCTCGGTCGGCGTCATCTGCCCGTGCTCGTCGAGGACCGGCACGGTCTCCTTGAAGGTGCCCTGGCCCGAGAAGCGCAGCACGTCGCAGATCGGGCGGTCGGAGGCGAGGTACTCGCAGAACTCGCTGATGCCGCCGTCGTAGCGGAACGACTCCTCGCCCTTGCTCCCGCCCTCGCCGAGGCCGAACTCGTCACGCACCACGATGGTGAGCCCGGGGACCAGGAAGGCGGTCTGCCGGGCGCGCTGGTGCAGGTTCTCCAGCGAGAGCTTGGCGTCCTTCAGGAAGATCTGGCGGTCCGCCCAGTAGCGGACGCGGGTACCGGTGCGGCTCTTGGGGATCTTGCGCGCCTTGCGCAGACCGCTGCCGGGCTGGAACTTCGCGCTCTCGCCCCGTCCGGAGAACTCCCCCGGGACGCCGCGGCGGAAACCGATCGCATGGGTGTGCCCGTCGCGGTCGACCTCCACGTCCAGCCGGGCCGAGAGGGCGTTCACCACGGAGGCGCCGACGCCGTGCAGGCCGCCGGAGGCCGCGTAGGAGCCGCCGCCGAACTTGCCGCCGGCGTGCAGCTTGGTCATCACGACCTCGACACCGGAGAGGCCGGTCTTGGGCTCGACGTCCACGGGGATGCCGCGGCCGTTGTCCCGGACCTCGACCGAGGCGTCGTCGTGGAGGATGACCTCGATGTGGTCGCAGTAGCCGCCCAGGGCCTCGTCGACGGAGTTGTCGATGATCTCCCACAGGCAGTGCATCAGGCCACGGCTGTCCGTGGAGCCGATGTACATGCCGGGGCGCTTGCGGACGGCCTCGAGTCCCTCCAGGACGAGAAGGTGCCGCGCGGTGTAGTTGGAACCGTCCCGATCTGCTCCGGTCAGCAACGCTGTGGACGGCACGGACGTGTCGGCGGTCACGCGGTTCGCTCCTCGCTGAATTTTTCTGGGCATGTCTTGGCGTCGCCAGGGGACGCCCCACGGCTCGGTCGCCGCTCCAGAGAGTACCGAGGCCTGATGAGGCCGGTGTAACGCCACCCTCGTCCCCGGTCAAACCCTAAGCCAGAATCGCATGCCCGTTCGATACCTCGGGGGAGTGAAGCACACATCACGTTCCGCGGCAGGCATGAACCCTTTAGGCTCCGGGCACGTCCTCCTCAACAAGCGGCGTTCGGTCGCCGGAGGACCGACACTGGAAGAAGCGCGAACCCGTACGGCAGCAAGACACGCACTACGGCACATTCGCCGCCAACCGGCAGCAGACAGCCGCCTCGCTGAGAAATCTTTCGAGGAAAAGCCGCGAGCGGGAACGTTTTCGGCCTGGTTGGATGTTGACCCTGGTACGACAGCTCGTCGAGCTAGAGAAGAGGCGACGTGACTACTGTTCTGACCCCCGCGAGCCCGCTGACGGCCGCCGATCGCTGCGACCGCTGCGGCGCCCAGGCATACCTGCGCGTCGTCCTGCTGAGCGGCGGAGAACTGCTCTTCTGCGCCCACCACGGCCGCAAGTTCGAGCCGGAACTCAAGAAGATCGCCGCCGAGATACAGGACGAGACGGAGCGACTGACGTCCTCCGGCCCGGCAGCCGACCCCGACGGAGAGCGCTGAGAGCGCCGACACTCCGTCCCACGACGAGCTAACCCGGCACAGGCAGGGTGACAAAGGCGGCCGCCTCCCCCACCAGGGAGGTCGGCCGCCTCTGCTCGTCCCGGGGCCCGTCGTCCCCCTTCCGGCCCTGTGCGGCCCGGCCGGTTCCGGCCCTGTCCGGCCCGGCCCGGTCCCCGCCCCGCCGTCCGGCAGGGCCTCAGGGCCGCCGCGCCAGCGTCCGCACGACCTCGGACACCCTCGTGTAGACCCCGGGCTTGCGGGACTGCCCGCACCCGCTGCCCCAGGAGACCAGCCCGATCAGCCGGCCCTTGGCCACCAGAGGGCCTCCGCTGTCCCCCTGGCAGGCGTCGGGGCCGCCGCCGGGCTCTCCGGCGCACAGCATCGCGCCGGGCGTGTAGGCGCCCTCAGCACCTCCCGGATAGGCCTCCTGGCAGTAGGCGTCCTCCAGCACGTGCACCCGCGCCGCTCTGAGCGACCGCGCGTAGGCGCCGGACCCGGTGACGTCGCCCCAGCCGTAGACCGTGGCGGCCGTCCCCGGCCGGTAGGCGCCGTCCCCGGCGGGCGCCGCCTTGACGACCGAGCTTCGCGGCAGCGGCTCCGCCAGCGTGAGCACCGCGAAGTCGCCGGCGTTCGTGACGTCGTCGTACTCCGGATTCACCCAGGTGTCCCGCACCCGGATCTCCTGGCCTCCTCGGCCGGTCAGCTCGGAGCGTCCCGCGATCACCGTGAGGTCGGGGACCTGCTGCGGCACTCTGCCGAGGACGCTCCCCCCGAGGCAGTGCGCGGCCGTCAGGACGGTCCTGGCGCCGATCACCGCGCCGCCGCAGAAGTGGCCCGCCCGCGTCGTGCCGAAGAGCGCCCGGCTGGAGATCGCCACGGTCCACGGGGCCTGCTCCACCTCCACCGGGAACCCGCCGACGACGACCCGCGACGCGGCCCCGCGGACGGACTCGGCGTCGGCCGCCGCCGGCGCGGCCGGCACCAGCGCCGCCAGCGACGAGGCCACCGCCGCGACCCCCACGGCTGGGAGAAAACGCATAACATCCCTCACTCCGGGTCGACCATGTGTCGACCCAAAGTAATCCAGGCGGGGCTTCCTCCACAGGTCGGACGACGCGGATGCCCCCGAGCCCCCCCCGGGGGGCGGGGCGAGGCCGGGGGTTTAAACCCCGCGCGCCCCCCCCCGGGGGCCGGGGCCCGGACGACCCGG
>NZ_JBHTVQ010000040.1:0-77043 GCF_042792855.1 Streptomyces sp. NPDC056600 | reverse complement strand
GGGCTTTCCTCCGGGCGCTTCCTTCGTTTCCGACTCTATCAGACCGTTTCCGTTCCGATTTCCTCGGTGCTTTCCAGGTCCTTCGCCTTTCGGCGTTTTCCCTTTCCGGCGGTTCCGACTCTATCAGTCTTTTTCTCTTCTCCGATCACCGCTCCCGGCACATGCCGAAGAGCCGATCTTGGAGGAAGATCTGAAGGAGTTGGGGTGCTGTCCGGGGTGCGTTGGTGCGATCTCTCGCACTCGCTTGTTCCGAACAGGTGTAAGACTCTACACACCTCCCGCGTCCAGAGGCAAATCGCTCACGGGGCCCCTCTTCCGGCACCAGGCGGCGTCAAGGCCGGGATCCGGGGCATTCCGGGCATACCCTGCCGACCTATGCGGCGCCCGATCACGGGCTGTGACTGTCGTCGGCTCTGGAGGCCTCTTCTGATGCTCACCGTGACATCGCCCCTCGCGGGCCGGGTCGTCGCCCTGGAGAGCGTGTCCGATCCCGTCTTCGCCGAAGCCATGGTGGGCCCTGGCCTCGCAGTGATGCCGGCGGCGGGAACGACGATCGCGGTCGCTCCGCTCGACGGGACACTCTTGTCTCTGCATCCGCACGCGTTCGTCGTCGTCGCGGACGACGGGCGGGCGGTGCTCGTACACCTCGGGGTCGACACCGTGCAGCTGAACGGCGAGGGATTCGAGCCTTTGCTGCGGAAGGGGGACACGGTCCGGCGCGGTGACGGCGTCGTCCGTTGGGACCCGGGCGCCGTGGAGGCGTCCGGCAGGCCGACGGTGTGTCCGGTGGTCGCGCTGGAGGCCATGGTCGACGCGCTGACCGGCTTCCCCGCCGACGACGGCGTCGTGGCCCCGGGCGACAGGCTCTTCCACTGGGAGTGACGTGGGGACTCCGCCCGGCCCCGCCCCTTGTGTCCCCATGGGCCTCGGGCAGCCACACTGGCATGCAGAGATCAACCGGGCGTCACCAGCGGGTGCGCTCTCGCACGAGTGGACGGTGAGATGGAGACGACGCTGCGAGGCGTAGGGGTCAGCCACGGTGTGGCGATCGGGGAGATCCGGCACATGGGCACGGCGGTGCTGGAGCCGCCTGCCCGGCAGATCCCGGGCTCGGAGGCCCCGCGGGAGCAGCGGCGGGCGCGCCAGGCCCTGCACGCGGTGGCTGCCGATCTCACCGCTCGGGGTTTCCTGGCCGGCGGCGACGCGCAGGCCGTGCTGGAGGCCCAGGCCCTGATGGCCCGGGATCCCGAGCTGCTGGCGGACGTCGAGCGGCGGGTGGCGGTGGGGAGCACCGCGGAGCGCGCCGTGTACGACGCCTGTGCGGCATACCGGGATCTGCTGCTGGGCGCGGGTGAGTACCTGGCCGGCAGGGTCGCCGACCTGGAAGACGTGCGCAACCGGATCGTGGCACGACTGCTCGGAGTTCCGATGCCCGGCGTCCCCGACAGCGACGAGCCGTACGTCCTGGTGGCACGGGACCTGGCTCCGGCGGACACCGCCCTCCTGGACACCGCGCTGGTGCTCGGCATCGTCACGGAGGAGGGCGGGCCGACCAGCCACAGCGCGATCCTGGCCCGGGCCCTCGGTGTGCCGGCGGTGGTCGGGGTGCCCGGCGCCGCGGAACTGCCGGAGAGCACGGTACTGGCGGTGGACGGGAGCACCGGTGAGGTGATCGTGGACCCGTCCGCCGCCCGGCAGGACGGGTTGCGGGCCCTGGCCGAGCAGCGGAAGGCCGAGCTGGCCGCCGCGAAGGACCCGGGCCGCACCTCCGACGGACACCTGGTGCCGTTGCTCGCCAACATCGGCGGCCCCGCCGACGTCCGGGCCGCGCTGGACGCCGGGGCCGAGGGCGTGGGACTGCTCCGGACCGAGTTCTTCGCCCTGAGCAGTCCCGGCAGCGAGGAAGCTCCTTCCGAGAGCAGTCAGGTGGAGGCATACCGGGAGGTGCTCTCCGCCTTTCCCGGTCGGCGGGTGGTGGTGCGCGTCCTCGACGCCGGCGCCGACAAGCCCCTCGGTTTCCTGACCCCCGCCGACGAGCCCAACCCGGCGCTCGGCATGCGGGGGGTGCGGACGCTGCTGCAGCATCCGGAGGTGCTGCGGACGCAGCTGCTGGCGTTGACGAAGGCGGCGGAAGGCCTGCCGGTGCACCTGGAGGTGATGGCGCCGATGGTGGCCGACCGGGCCGATGCCCGCGCCTTCGCCGAGGCGTGCCGGGCGGCAGGGGTCCGGGCCTCGGTGGGTGTCATGGTGGAGACGCCGTCGGCCGCGCTGCGGGCGCGCGCGTTGCTGCGTGAGGTCGAGTTCCTTTCCGTGGGGACGAACGATCTGGCTCAGTACGCCTTCGCCGCGGACCGACAGGCCTCCTCGCTGTCCCGGCTTCAGGACCCGTGGCATCCGGCGCTTCTCGATCTGGTGGCGATGACGGCGGAGGCCGCCCGCGCCGAAGGGAAGAGCTGCGGCGTCTGTGGGGAGGCGGCGGCGGATCCGCTGCTCGCCTGTGTGCTGACCGGCCTCGGGGTCACCTCCTTGTCCATGGCTCCGGCCGCGCTGTCGCGGGTCCGGGCGGCACTGGCCACCTGCACCCTGGCCCAGTGCCGGCGTGCGGCCGCGGCGGCGCGGTCGGCGGACAGCCCTGAGGAGGCCAGGCTCGCGGCGCGGGCGGTGCTGTCCGGGGAGTGAGCCGCGCCCGGTCCGCCGCCCGGGTGCCGGCGGACCGGGTGGCGTGCGCCGGACCGCTCAGTGCGGGTGGTACGGCGGCACCACTCCGAGGTCGGGTGGCGCGCAGTAGTCGACGTCCGACTCCGGCGCGATCGGTTCACCGGTGGTGACGTCGGTGCAGTAGGCGTCGAAGACCTCTCCGGCGGTGAGGGGTTCCAATCCTTCGGGCCGCAGACGCCAGCCGTGGACCTGGTCGGACCGGCCCGCGCCGACGCTGCGCAGCACCAGGCCGCCGGGGCTGCGCGTGGCGATGCCCAGGGCAAGCACGGCGGTGAACTCCAGGGCCTCACCCTCGTCGATCTCCACGTCGCCGTCCTCTCCTCGCTCGGCGTCGAGGACGCTGAAGAGCGCCTGGGGAAGGGCGCTCACGCTGCAGACCAGGTGGAGGGAGCCCGGGGGCGCGGTGTCGAGGGCCGAAGCCAGCAGTGTGGCGGCGTGGGCGAGTGCGAGCCGGCCGAGGTCCTCCCCGCATTCGGGGCACGGTCCGAGACCGGCCAGCACTTCCGTCGCGTACTCCCAGGTGGCCTGCCGGACGGCCTCCTCCACCAGGTCCGGCAGCAGGTCCGCGAGGGGGCGGCCGTCGTAGGGCACGGTCGGTCCGGTGGCGGCGAGCTCGGCGGTGAAGCGGGCGCGGCTGGCGCCCGCGTCGGGGTCGAGCCCTGCCTCGCGGCACCAGAGCGCGTACTCCGTCGGGTCGAAGAGGGCCACGCTGGTGTGGCTGCCCTGGGCGGCCCGCGACCTGAGCAGGGACTCCATCTGGTCGAGGTAGGTCGGGTGGTCGTCGAAGGCGAAGCTCCGGTAGCGGAGCATGGCCGCGAAGTCCTGTTCGTCGGTCAGCAGGCCGACGGTGCCGGCCACCTCGCGGCGCAGGACACGGCGCTGGTTGCGGCGGCCGGTGCGGGCGGTGCGGGACCCGCGCCCGGAGCAGGAGCTGTGATCGCCACGGGTGGCGCGGTCGGGCTGGGCGTGGGTACGGGCCATGGTTCCCCCAAGTGTGCGAGCGGTCGAACATTGCTCACTCACCGTAACCGTCGCCACTGACAGTGACAGTGGCGGCCTTGGAGGGCCGGGCCCGTACCCGGTGGTCCCCGGCGGCTCAGGCGCGCTTGCGCGCGAGCTCCTCGTAGAAGGCCAGCAGTCCGATGTCGTCGATGGACCCCGGGTTGACCGCCTTCTCGATGGGCGCGCCCTGCAGCAGCCGCTTGACGGGGACCTCGATGCGCTTGCCGGTGAGGGTGTGCGGGATGCCCGGGACCTCGATGATCTCGTCGGGGACGTGGCGGGGCGACAGCTGCTCGCGGATGGTTCGCCGCACCTTGTCCACCAGCGCCTCGTCCAGGTCCGCGCCGGGCGTGAGGTGCACGAACAGGGGCATCCAGTAACCGCCGTCCGGCAGTTCGACGCCGATGACCAGCGATTCCTTGATCTCCGGGAGCCGCTCGACGGCCTCGTAGATGTCCGCGGAGCCCATCCGGACGCCCTGCCGGTTCAGCGTGGAGTCGGAGCGGCCGTGGATGACCACCGACCCGCGGGAGGTGATGGTGATCCAGTCTCCGTGGCGCCACACGCCGGGGTAGGTCGAGAAGTAGCTGTCGTGGTACCTGCTGCCGTCGGGGTCGTTCCAGAAGCGGACCGGCATCGACGGCATGGGGTTGGTGACGACGAGCTCGCCGACCTCGTCGATCAGCGGATTGCCGCTCGGGTCCCAGGACTGCAGGTCGGTGCCGAGCCCGGCCGCCTGGAGCTCGCCGATGTGGACCGGGAGGGTGGGCACCGCGCCGGCGAAGCAGGAGCAGACGTCGGTGCCGCCGCTGACGGAGGCGATCCACAGGTCCTCACGGACCTCGTCGTGCAGCCAGCGGAAGCCGTCCGGCGGCAGCGGGGAGCCGGTGGTGGCGACGCAGCCGACCCGGGAGAGGTCGTGGTCGCGCGAGGGGTGCACCCCTGCCTTGCGGCAGGCCATCACGTACGCGGCGGAGGTGCCGAAGAAGGTGGCACCGGTGCGTTCGGCGATCCGCCACTGGGCTCCGGTGTCGGGGAAGCCGGGGCTGCCGTCGTAGAGCACCACCGTGGTGCCCGTGAGGAGGCCGGAGACGAGGAAGTTCCACATCATCCAGCCGGTGGAGGTGTACCAGAAGAACCGGTCCCGCGGCCCCAGGTCGCAGTGCAGGCCGAGCTGCTTGAGATGCTCGACGAGGATGCCGCCCTGGGACTGCACGATGGCCTTGGGCAGGCCCGTGGTGCCGGAGGAGTAGAGCACCCACAGGGGGTGGTCGAACGGCACCTGCTCGAAGACCGGGGCGGTGTCCGCGGAGGTCAGCTCCGACCACTCGAGGGCGCCCCCGGGGGCGTCGGTGCCCAGCAGCGGGATGTGCACGACGGCGCGCACGGTCGGCAGTTCCCGGCGCAGTTCGGCGACGGTCTCCCGGCGGTCGTGGTCCTTGCCGCCGTAGCGGTAGCCGTCCACGGCGAAGAGGACGACGGGTTCGACCTGCTGGAAGCGGTCCAGGACGCTGCGCGCGCCGAAGTCGGGGGCGCAGGAGGTCCACACGCCGCCCACCGCCGCGGTGGCGAGAAGGGCGACGACGGCCTGCGGGACGTTGGGCAGGTAGCCGCTGATCCGGTCACCGGGCCGCACGCCGAGGGCGCGGAGCTCGGCGGCCAGCGAGCCGACCTGCCGTGCGAGTTCGGCCCAGGTGACGGGGCGCGGATCCTGGCTCTCGTCGACGTGGAGCAGGGCGGGCTCGCCGGGCCGTTCGGCGGCTGCCCGCAGGGCGTGCTCGGCGTAGTTCAGGGTGGCGCCGGGGAACCAGGTGGCGCCGGGCATCGAACGGTCGCCGAGGACGCGGGTGTACGGCGTGGAGAAACGGACGTCGAACCACTCGGTGACGGCCTTCCAGAAGGTCTCCAGCTCCTCCACGGACCAGCGGTGCAGGGCGGGGTATCCGCCGTCCGCCGGGGCTCCGTGGTGTTCGGCGGCCCAGGCCTGGAACCGGGTGATCCGGGCCTCGGCGGCCCGCTGCGGCGTGGGCTGCCAGAGCGGGGCGGAGTTCTGCGTGGACATGGTGCGACTCCCGGGATCCAGCGCCTGTGGGCGCATGACGCGGCAGAGAGGACGATGCCATGTGATCGTCTTCGGTACCAGGGTGCCCGCCACATAGTCCCCGGCCGACGTGTGGGGTGCCGCACCACGCGGTTGATCAGGAGTAGCGGCCTTCGAACCAGTTCCGGACGGCCACGGTGTGCAGCGGGAAGGCCAGGTCGGCGGGCTCGCGGAGCAGGGCGCGGTCGGTGGTCTCCGCGGTGGGGACGAACGGCGGGAGCGAGGCGGCCGGCAGTTCGGGGAGGAGGCCGAAGACCAGCAGGTGGCCGTGGGGCGAGCTCAGCACGTCGGCCGGACGGACGTCGGCCGCGTCGGCCACCAGACCGGTCTCCTCGTGCAGTTCACGGACCACGGCCCGCCGCCAGTCCTCCTGGTGGTCGACGAAGCCGCCGGGCAGGGCGGTGCCGCCGAGCGCCGGCTCGACGGCGCGGACGATGACCAGCAGGCCGGTCCCCTCGGCGTCGCGGACCGGCTGCAGGGCGACGGCGACCGGGAGCGGGTTGCGGTAGGCGACCGTTCCGCAGGCGCGGCAGGTGCGGGGCCAGCCGGAGACGGCTTCGCCGTAGCGGGTTCCGCAGGCGGAGCAGTGGGAGCCCGGCGGGTGGACGGCGGCGGGGTGCGGGGAGGCGGACACGGCCGGAATCTATCCGATGCGCGCCGCCCCCGCCGCCGGATCGGGTCGACGGCGACGAGGGCGGGGCGGCGGGCGGACGACGGCCGACGGCCACCGGCGCGACGGCCCGGGGCAGGGCAGTCCGCGTGCGGCGGTCCGTCAGTGGGCCGGCGTCAGGGAGGACCGGGACACCGGGAAGTCGAAGTAGGTGTCCGGGTAGAGCTCGGGCTTGAAGGTGTAGTGCCACCACTCGTCGGCGTAGTTGACGAAGCCGAGGTCTTCCAGGGTGTCCTTGAGCAGCAGCCGGTTGGCGCGCTGTTCGCCCTGGACGCGCGGGTCGAGGGTGTGGGACAGGGTGTCGAAGCAGTCGTAACCGGTGCCCATGTCCAGGGAGTTGTCGGCGAAGCGCTCGTCCTGGGGTGCGTAGCAGGGCTCCAGGCCGTCACGGGGGACCCATGGCCGGTCGGGGGTGGCGGGCAGTTCGACCACGGTCAGGTCGACGGTGGAGCCGCGGCTGTGGCCGGACCGCTCGGCTATGTAACCGTCGGGGAAGAGGCGGGACTTGTCGAGGTCAGGGTAGAACTCCGCCTTCATCGCGGTGTCGTCCACGTCCTTGGCCCACCGGACGAAGTGGTCGACGGCGCGCTGCGGGCGGTAGCAGTCGTACACCTTGAGGCTGTAACCCTGCGCGCGCAGCCTGCTCTGGGCGCGGCCGAGGGCCTCGGCGGCCGGGCGGGTGAGGATGCACAGCGGCTGGCGGTAGCCGTCGATGCGTTCGCCGACGAAGTTGTGCCGGGTGAAGTAGCGGATCTCCTGGATGATCGTCGGGTCGACCTCCGCGAGCGCGACGAAGTCGTCCGGCGCGTGCGGGTCGGAAGCTGCCTGCGCGGTGGCCGCTCCCGCGGTCATGGTGACCAGGGCGGCGGCCGAGACGGCCAGGGCGCGGGCGCTGACGGGAAGTCTGTTCATGGTCCCCCGTCTACCAGGGTCGGGGCGTCCGGGGGAAGAGATCGTCGGCGCCGGCCGGGGACCGGAGAGAAATGTTGCCCACTTTTGAGGCATGACTCGGCGTGGAGCGGGAACAAGTGCGCCACGCCCGGCACTCACCGGGCTCGGCACGGCCCGTACCCCAGTCGGCGGGGGTACGGGCCGTGTTCGTGTTCCCGGGTCCCTTCACAGGGCGCGCAGGCCAGCGATGACGTCGCGCAGCACCGTCGCGTCGACCGCCTCGACCAGTCGGACCGGTGGCTGGACGCGGATCAGCCCGTGGTCGAGCAGATCCGAGAGGAGCACCCGCAGGACCCCGACGGGCAGGTCGAGGTCGGAGGCCAGGTCGACCACGGAGCAGGCCGCGTCGCGACACAGGCCAAGCACCGTGAGGTGCTCGGGGACCAGCGCGGCGAAGACTTCCGGGTCGGCGTCCTCGTCGTTCACCGGCTGGGTGGTGACCATGGCGGTCAGCGGGAGCCGTTCGCAGGCGGCCGCAGCCGTGCGGCCCCGGGTCATGGCGTACGGGCGGACGACCGGACCGGCCTCGTCGTCGAACCACTGGGTGGGGTCCCCCTCGGCGGGACCGTCAGCGTTCATGCCCGGTCCCTACCCGCCGGTGATGATTTCGTCGCGGGGTGCGGTGCTCAGGTGCGAGCCGACCTTCCGTACCAGGAGGGTCATCTCGTACGCGACCTGGCCGATGTCGGCGTCGGCGTCGGCGAGCACGGCCAGGCAGCTGCCGTCCCCGGCCGCGGTGACGAAGAGGAAGGCCTCCTCCAGTTCCACCACGGTCTGCCGGACGGCGCCCGCCTCGAAGTGGCGTCCCACGCCCTTGGCCAGGCTGTGGAACCCGGAGGCCACGGCGGCCAGGTGCTCCCCGTCCTCACGGGTGAGCTCCTTCGACGCCCCGGTGGCCAGTCCGTCCCCCGAGAGCACCACGGCCTTGCGGATGCTGGTGACCCTCTCCACCAAATCGTCCAGCAGCCAGTTCAGTCCCCCCGAGGCTGCCCTTCCCGCTTCGTCGAACGGGTGCGCGGCTGTCATCGATCATCCACCTTCGTCGTTGCGTGTACGGTTCCGGTCCGCGCTCCCCCTGGCGCTTCCCCGGGCACGGCTCCCGTGCCGGCGTCCCGGCCGGCGTCGGGCTCCGCGACGTCGTTCTCCTCACGCCCACGCTGCCAGCCGTTCTGGAGCGAGGCCATCCTGCTGCGGACCTCGTCCGCGTCGCGGGAGCCGGGGTCCGCCACCTCGGTCCCGGCGCTCCCCCGCGCGGAGCCGTCGGCGGGCGAACTCTTGAGCTGGTGGGCAAGGTTGGCCTGACGGACCCGGCGCGGCAGGCCGCCGGGCGTACGGGCCGCGGCGGGCGCCGGACGCACCGGACCGGCTTCCTCCCCGTCCCGGTCCGGAACGGCCGCGTGTTCGGCCGCCGGCTCCCCCGCGGGCTCCGTGGCGGCCTTCACGGTGTGCTCGGGGGCAGGCTGCCCGGCCGGTTCGGCGGGCTCGGCGCGCGGGACCCGGAGGCCTCCTCGGGAGGACGGTTCCCCGCCGAGCGGCTCCTCCAGCGACTCCTGGAGGGGGATGACCTCGACCAGTTCGAGCTCACCGGTGCGCTCCGCGTCGGAGAGCCTCTTGCGCGCGGCGACGTGCGCGCGGTCCAGCCGCATGCCCGAGCCGTTGGTGTCCGGCTCCTCGTCGGTGAGCACGCTCTCCGGGAGCAGCACCACGGCCGTCGTCCCGCCGTACGGGGACGGCTGGAGGGACACCCGGACGTTCTGCCGGCGGGCGAGCCGGCTGACCACGAAGAGTCCGAGGCGGTCGGTGTCGGAGAGCTCGAAGTCCGGCGTCTCGGCGAGGCGTTGGTTGGCGTCGGCGAGGGCGTCGCCGGCCATGCCGAGGCCGCGGTCGTGGATCTGCAGGACGAAACCGGCCGGGACGCGCTCACCGAGGACCTGGACGGCGGTGTGCGGCGGCGAGAACACCGTGGCGTTCTCGAGGAGTTCGGCCAGCAGGTGGGTGAGGTCGGCGACGGCCGGGCCCTTGACGAAGAGCCGGGGCAGGCGGCGCACCTCCACGCGTTCGTAGTCCTCCACCTCGGCGGCGGCCGCGCGTACGACGTCCACCAGGCGGACCGGCTTGCGCCACTGGCGGGCGGGGGCGGCGCCGGAGAGGATCACCAGGCCCTCGGCGTGGCGGCGCATGCGGGTGGTGAGGTGGTCGAGCCGGAACAGGTCGGCGAGTTCGTCGTTGTCCTCGGCCCGGCGCTCCATGGTGTCGAGCAGGGTGAGCTGGCGGTGCAGCAGGACCTGGCTGCGGCGCGCGAGGTTGACGAAGACCTCGGAGACGCCGGCGCGCAGTTCCGCCTGCTTGGCGGCGGCGGTGACGGCGGACCGCTGGAGGGAGTCCAGCGCCCGCCCGACCTCGCCCATCTCGTTGCCGGGGAACTCGCGGGGCGGCATCTCGGCGTCGACGTCGACCTTCTCGCCGCCGGACAGACGTCGCATGACGGCGGGCAGGCGGACGTCGGACGCGTCGTGCGCCTCCTGGCTCAGGCGGCGCAGGTCGCGCACAAGGCCGCGGCCGATCCGGACGGAGACGACGACGCTGGCGAGGACGGCGAGCAGACCGAGGACGCCGCCGGCGATGACCTTGAGGATGATGTTGGTGGCGACCGGGCCGACGCGTTCCTGGTAGCGGTCGGCGGTCTCGTCGTTGAGGTGCTGGAGGCCGTCGAGGGCCTCGCCGGCCGTGGTGTCCCAGTTGCGCGCGGTCATCCGGTGTCCGGCGTCCGCCCGGGACTCGGCCTTGCGCAGTGCCGCGGAGGCCTTGCCCTCCCAGAAGCTCTCGTGCCGGGCGCGGTCCGCCTCGGGGAGCATCGGAGCGCTGACCGCGATGAGCAGGCTCCGCTGGGCGACCAGGTCGATGAACTGGCGGGTCTCCTTGACGCTGAGGCCGCCGTTGGCGACGAGACCGGAGCCGAGCAGGGCGTCCTCGCGCGCGAGCAGTTCGCGGACCCGGAACAGGTTGACCACGGCCCGGGCCTGCTGGTCGAGTTCGACGGTGTCGGCGGCGGGGAGGGCGGTGAGCAGGTCGAAGCACTCCTCGATCAGCTCGTTGTAGGCGGTGTAGGCCTCGGTGCGGTCGTCCGAACCGTGCTCGACGGCGCTGCGCACGGTCTCCACGCGCCAGAAGGTGTCGAGCACCGCGTCGAGCTGGTCGCCGGAGGTGGGGCCGAGGGCGTCGACGACGTCCTCCTTGAGCGCGTTGGCGCGGACCACGTTCACCACACGGTCGGTGGCGCCCCAATAGCGCCTCAGCAGCGCGATGTCGGCGTGGGCGGGATCGGCGAGATGGAGCAGGGTCTGGCGACGCTCCTCCTGCAGCTTCTCCACGACCTCCTCGACCGGGTAGCCGATCTCGTCGACCGCGGTGGCCACCGTGAACATGCGGTTGGCCTCGCCCGTGGTCAGCACCGTGGTGAAGGCCCAGATTCCGGTCAGGGACATCAGCGGCACGATCAGCAGCGCCACGATCTTCCTGCGGATGGACGTCCCGCGAAAGCCCATGGGCACCCCCAATTCAGCCCCCCGCCCGAACCGGGGGTACACCAGTGCGTCAATCAAACGGCGTGAGCCTACTACTGCGCGGGACGGATCGAAGAAGGGTACGGAGGCTCAAAATCGCTGTCACCTGCCGGGCATGGGTAGCAGTCAGGTGATTGGCGGAGATTTGTCGCACGGATCGGGAATCCTGTGCGGATGCCGATCGTCTCCACGATGTGGGGGTATCAGCGTGCGGACGAAGGGGGTGTCGCGTTGCCGGACACTGCGGAGATGTTCGAGGAGACCGAGCCTGAGGAGGCGCCGGAGCGCCCGTTGTGGGTGGAGGTGCCCGCACGCAGCTCCAGGCTGCCGGACCCGGTACGGACGGCGGCGGTGCGCGCCGGCCTGGTCGTGGCGGTCACGATATTGCTGGCGGTGGTCGCGTTCCTGCTGACCATGGCCAAGGCGTGGCTGGCCTTCCCGGCGGTGATCGCGGCGGTGGCGGGCATCGTCGCCGCGACGTGGGCGGTCCTGGACGTGTGGGTGACCCGCCAGGTGTGGAACCAGCGGCACGGGGTCGTGTCCGAGCCGAGCAGCACGGCGCGCCGGCTGCGGCGCGAGCGGCGGCAGGCCCGCCGTCAGGAGCGCGTCGCGGAGCGGGAGTTCCGGCGAATACGCCGGCGCGGCGGCCAGCCCGCGATCTGACGCCGCGGCCCGCCGGGCGAGCAGCGCACCGGGCGGGCCGCGGCAAGCGAGCAGCCCGGCAGGCGAGCAGCGCGGTCGCGGGGAAGACCACCGAGGGCCGCCGTGCCCGAGGGAACGGCGGCCCGTGCGCGGGTGCGTGAGAGGTCAGGCGGTGGCCGACCGACGGAACATGCGGGTGGCGGTGATCTCGCTGTGCCCCGTCTCGCCCTCCGCGACCGGCTGCGGCAGACCGGGGCGCAGGTGCTCCTCGACGCTGATGTACTTCAGCCCGGCCCGCAGGTCCGCGTCGTTGCGCATCCTGATGACGAGCGGGAACTCCGCCAGCGCGGTGGTGTCGAACAGGCCGGTCGTGTACAGCAGCTGGACCCCGAGGGCGTCGGCCACCGCACGCTGCAGTTCGAGCAGGTACGTGGCGTTGGCCCGGCCGATGGGGTTGTCGAGGAAGAGCGTGCCGGCATGACGGTGCTTGTCGCGGCCGCGGTCGTTGGAGCGCAGGGCGGCCATGGTGCAGTACAGCGCGATGGCCGCGGTGAGCAGCTGACCGCCGGAGAACACGTCGCCCATCTGCCCGACGGGGACCCGCTCGGCGCGCAGCACGGCGTCCGGCTTGAGGATCTCCACGGCGACGCCCTTCGGGTGGAGGGCCGCCGCCACTCCCCGCAGCAGCAGGGACATGCCGTCGCGGCGCAGGTCGGAGTTCTTCTTCAGCGCGGACCGGGTGGCCTCGTCGACGACCTCGCCGAGCCGTTCGGTGAGGGTGGCCTGGTCGGGCTCCTCGAAGCGGATGCGCAGGAACTCCTGGCCGGACCACTCGCCGAGTCCTTCGGGCAGCCGGGAGAGCCGCTGGGCGGAGCGGAGGGTGGCGAGCGAGGTCTCCACGAGGCCGCGCAGCCGGTCCACGATCGAGTCGCGGTTGCGCTCGAGCTGCTCGAGTTCGTCGGTGAGGACGCGCAGCCGTGGCGCGAACGCCTCCGCCCAGGCCTGCGCGTGGTCCGGCAGCGCGGCGGCGGGCAGTTCGCGGATCTGCTGCCGGGCCGGTGTGCGCACCTGCTCGTAGCGGACGGAGTTGGCGTGCCGCACCAGGATGTCGCTCGCCTCGCGGACGGCGGCCTCGGCGGTGGACAGGTCGGCGGCGCACCCCCGCAGTGAGCGCCGGGCCTCGGCCGCTGCCCGGCGGGCCTCGGCCAGGTCGCCGGGGTAGGACTCCGGTTCCTCGGCGTCCTCCTCGGTGGACTGGTCGCGCAGCAGGTCACGCAGGAGGGCCGCGGTCTCGTCGAAGCCGGAGGCGGCGTCCTCGGCGGCGCGGTGGTCGTCGAGGAGGGAGGCGTGGGTCTCCCGTGCCTCGCGCAACGCCTCGGTGTGCGCGGACAGTTCGGTCGTCGCGGTGCGCAGCAGCGTCTGCGCCTGCTCGGCGTCGCGGGGCAGGAGGTCCTCGGGCAGCTCGGTGTGGGTCTCGCCCTCCTCCGGTGCGAGCCGCTCGGCGTCGCCGCGCAGCCGGCCGAGTTGTTCGCTGGCCTGGGACATCCGGGTCTCGAGGACCTGGACGAGTTCCTCGGCGCGGGCGGCGGCGGCCTGCCGGGAGGGGCCGTCGGCGCCGTCCGGGGAGGACAGCAGATGCTCGGCGCGGGTGCGGACCTTGTTGCTGAGGCGGTCGAGTTCGGCGCGGGCGGCGCTCTCGTCGCTCTCCGCGCGGGCCTGTTCGGCCCGCAGGTCGGCGCCGACGCCGACCTTCTCGTACACCTGGGAGGCCGCCCGGTACGCCTCGCGGAGGGCGGGCAGGGAGGCGGCCGTCGCGTCGCCCGTGGTCTCGGGCGCCTCCCCCAGGTCCTCGGGGGCGCCGGCGATCTCGGCGCGTTCGGCGCGCAGGGCGCGGGCGGTGCGTCGGGCGTCGTCGGCGGCGCGCTGCGCGGCGCGGCGGTCCTCGTCGGCGGCGCGGGCGCGGTCCAGGCAGGTCTGGGCGCGGGCCTCCGACTCGGCGGCCTCCTCGGCGAGTTCGCGCAGCCGGACCTGCCAGCCGGCGCGCTCGCGCAGCCGGGAGGCGAGGCCGGCCAGGGCGTCGGCGGCGCGGCGTGCGCGCTGGGCGGCGTCCTGACGTTCGTCGCGGACGCGCGCGGTCTCGGCCGCGCTCTCCTCGGTCTCGGCGCGGACGGTCCGGGCCTCGGCCAGCTCGGCCTCGGTCTCGTCGGCGAAGGCGGCCGCCGCCTCGGCGGCGGCGGCGAGTTCGGCGAGGCGTCCGGCCGGGCAGCTCCGACGCCAGGAGGCGAGGCGGGAGGAGAGTTCGCGGTCCTTGGTGAGGCGGGCGGCGAGCGCCCGGATGTCCTCGTCGCGGCGGGCCGCGCGGGTGCGCAGCGCCTGGCGTTCCTCGTCCGCCGCGTGTTCGTCGTGCATGGCCGGGTTCGGGGGGACCAGGAAGACGGCCTGGTCGTCCGCCGCCGGGTCGGGCGCGGGCGCGAGGAGCGCCGCGGCGGTGCCGACGGCGACGGTGGAGCGGGGCAGCAGGGCGGCCTCGGCGAGCGCCTCGCGGGCGCGGACGTGCGAGGCGGGGTCGGTGATGATCACGCCGTCGACGAGTTCGGGGCGCGCCGCCAGCACGCGGGCGTGGTCGGCGGGGTCGACGGCCTGGGCGAGGTAGCGCCAGCCGGGCAGCGCGGGGATGCCCTGCTCGCCGAGGTACTCGACGGTGGCCAGCACGTCGGGGCCGGGCGGCAGCAGGCCGCCGTCGCCGAGCGCGCCCAGGATGCGGGCGTCGTCGGCGGCGGCGGTACGCAGGTCGAAGAGCTGGCGTTCGGCCGAGGAGACGGCGTCCTCGAGCGTGCCGCGCAGGTCGTCGGCGAAGTGGTCGAGCTGTTCGGCGGTGAGGCGGCCGTCGCCGAGCGCGGCGGCGGGGCCGGCCGTCGCGGTGACGGTGCCGCCGGTCGTCCGCCCGGTGGCGGCCACCGGGGAGCCGCCCGGCCGGGAGGCGGGGGCGGACGCGGCGGAATGCGCGTCCTCACCCGGGCCCGCGGCCTCTCCCTGCCGCGGGCCGGGCACGGCGGCGGTCCCGTGGGGGCGCCCGGCGGGCAGGCCGAGCAGTTCGGCCAGCCGTTCCTCGGCGGCGAGGGCCTCGGCGGTGCGCCGCTCCGACTCGTGGGCCCGGCGGGCGGCAGTCGCCGCGTCGGCGGCGCGGGCGGCGGTCAGTTCGGCGCGGGATTCGGCGGTGGCGGCCTCGCGGGCCCGCTCGGCTGCCCGGCGGGCGCTCTCCCGGGCCTCCTCGAAGACGGCGACGGTGCTCTTCGCCGCCTCGCCGGCGGCCAGGGCCGCCTTGGCCGGGTCGGCGTCGGGGGCGCTGCCGTCGATCCAGCCGGCGCCGACGGCCTCGGCGGTCTCCTGCTCGACCTCGGCGAGCCGCTGGCGCAGGTGCCCGGCCTCGCTGCGGGCGCGCTGGGCCTCGGTGGCGGCGGCGGTGCCGTCGCGGTAGGCGGTGTCGCCGGCCTCCTGGAGGGCGCCGGAGCGCTCCTCCTCCTCGTTGGCCAGGCTCTCGGCGCGCTCGGCCTCGAAGTGCAGCGCGCGCACCAGGTCCGCGGCGGCGCGGGCGCGGGCCGCGAGCGCGGGCGCGGCGTCCCGCTCGGCCTCCCGGATCGCGGCGGCGACGCGGGCCGAGCGGTCGGCGGCGGCGCGGTGCCGCAGCACGGACTCGGCGGCCTGCCAGGCGGCGTGCAGGGTGCGGGCGTCGGCCAGTTCGCGCTTTTGCGCGGCGGCGGACTTCTCCGCCGCGGCGAGGGCCAGGGAGGCGTGGCGGTAGGCGAGTTCGGCGGCGACCAGCGCGGTGCGGGAGCGGGTCCGTTCGGCCTCGGTGACGGTGTGGGCGGCGGTGGTGACCCGCACCGCCAGATCCGCGGCGCGGGTGCGCTCGCGGCCGCCGCGGGCGGAGAACCGCCGGGCGAGCGCACGGGTGCGCCGCTCCGCTCCGGTGTGGATCTCCCGGGCGCGGGCCCGGGCCTCGGTGGCGTCGACGATCCGCTGGAGCAGGTCGAGGGAGCCGGCCGTGAAGTCGCGTTCGGCGATGAGCTCGGCGCGGCGGCCCAGCTTGTTGCCGAAGCCGGCGACCAGGTCGGCGAGCCCGTCGGTGTCGCGGGTGTCGGTGACCGCGCGCAGCAGCAGGTCGGTGAAGTCGGAGTCCTTCTTGACCGCGAAGAGGCCGGCCGCCTCGCCCTCGTCGGCGTTCATCTCCCGCTGGTAGCGGAAGAGTTCGGGGTCGAGGCCGAGTTCGCCGAGGTGCTCGGTCCAGCGCTCGTGGATCTCCTCCCAGTGCGCCTCGAGGTGCGGGTAGAACTTGCCCGCCTCGGTCAGGGCGTCGCGGAAGCCCTTCATGGTGCGGCGACGGCCGCGGGCCCCGGAGGCGCCCTCGGCGGCGGGCCGCATCGTGGTGGACTCGGCCACCGGGAGGCTGTCCAGGCTGAGGCCGGGGCCGGGCCGGAAGGAGTACCAGGCCTCGGCGAACTTCCGCGGGTCGCTGGAGACCTGGCGGCCCCGCCATTCGCTGACCTTGCCGACGACGACGAGTTCCCCGGTGCGGGTGTGCTGCCATTCCAGGGCGACGTGGCCGCAGTCCTCGGCGAGCAGGAACTTGCGCAGCACGCCGGAGCTGGCGCCGCCGAGCGTGTTGCGGTGGCCCGGCAGCATCACCGAGAAGATCAGCTTGAGCAGGACGGACTTGCCGCCGCCGTTCTCCAGGAAGAGCACGCCCGCGGGGGCCGGGCGGCGCGGCGGGCCGGCCGGCTCGTCCTGGAAGAACTCCGCCTGCGCGGGCGCGGGGTCGGGTACGGGCTCGCCCACGCCGCGCAGGTCCAGCACGGTGTCGGCGTACCGCGCGCCGGCCGGTCCGATGGAGTAGAGGCGGATCCGGGACAGCTCGTACATGGAGGGCTCTCGTCAGTCTTCCGTGCGCCGGTGGGGCGGTGGGGTGTCAGGCGGGTGGGGGCGGGGCGGCCGGTCGGCGGGCTCAGGAGTGGAACGGCAGTCCCGCGTCGGCGACCAGGTCGAGGTCGTCGGCGTCGTCCGGCGGGAGCAGGGTGGCGGAGCCGTCGGAGACCGGGACCACGCCGAGTTCGAGGAGTTCGCCCATGGCCGCGCTGCTCGCCATGTCGCGCACCTGGAGCTGGTGGCGGGCGGTGGTGCGGTAGGTGCCGCCGCCCTCGTCGCCGGTGCGCTGCAGGAAGCCGGAGTCGGCGAGGAAGGCGACCGCCTTGGCGACGATGCCGGTGGTGGAGCCGGCCAGACGCCGGGAGTCCTTGGTGGCCCCGGTGGCGCTGCGGCGCGCCCAGACCCGCCACGCGGCCTCCAGACCGGGGGCGTCGCTGGCCGGATCGGTGTTCTCGCCCTGCTCCTCGGCACGCTGCTCGAGGCGGCGGCATGCCTGGCGGACGAAGGCGTCCACGCCGTTGACGGTGATCCGGCCGATGTAGCCGTCGTCGGCGAGGTCCTCCGGCCGGGGGAAGGCCAGGGCGGCGACGGCGAGGTGGGCCAGGCCGTGCAGGAAGCGGTCGGCGGTGTCGGAGGCGGCGCGTCGGGCGTAGTCGCCCATCCGGACGGCGAAGACCGAGCCCTCGGCGGCGGTCACCGCCATCCCGGCGCGCGGCGAGACCTCCAGGACGATCAGGCCGAGTCCGGTGGCGACGGCGTCGGTGAGCCGGGCGAAGGGCGGGTCCTCGCGGTAGCGGCGCAGCAGGTCGGCGTACTCCTGGTCGCGGGCGGGCTGCAGTTTGGGCTGGAGCCCGAACGCGACCAGGCGGGCCGCGTCGGAGGTGTCCGCGGGCGACACGGCGGGCGTGCCGACGGCGGCGCCCTGCGGGGCGGTCGCCGTGGGGTCGCTCCACTCGGCGGACTCGGTCACTGCTGGTGCTCCTCGGTGCGGTCGTACACGTGCGGGAAGTGCGGGCGGCGGGCGGTCGCCCCTGGGGGCCGGGGGTGGCCGGGGGCGGGTCAGGCGGAGTCGCGCCGGTCGGCCGCCATGCCCGCCGCGTCCAGCAGGGCGGTGCCCACTATCAGGTCGGCGCCGCCGAACTCCGGGTCGTCGAGTTCGGCGCCGTCGTCCACCGCGAACAGCAGGCGGGGCTCCCCCTGCCGGTAGGCGGTGCCCACCGGCGGGCTGGCGGCGTGGATCGCGAGCAGGGCGACCAGATAGGGCAGGTCGGGGTCCTGGCGGCGGGCCTCAGCGAGCAGTCCGGACAGGCGCCGGGGCGCGTCCGGCGGCAGGTCGAGCAGGTCGTTGGCGGCGGCCAGCTGCTCCTCGCTGAACCGGCTGTCGTCCGGGGTGGCGATCAGGTCGGGCTCGGGCATCTCCGCGCCCAGGTGCTCCCGCTCGGCGGGCGGGGTCAGCAGCAGGTCGACCAGGTCGCCCATGCGCACCGAGCCGGGCGTGCGCAGGCCTGTGCCGTGGGCGAAGAAGGCGTCGGTGACCCTGATCGACTGCTCCAGCGGCAGGGGCAGGACGGGGGCCAGGAGCTGTCCGTACAGGTCGGTGCCGGCCGTGCGGGCGGGCGTGGCGAAGGCCTGGCGGTCCTGCTCGGCGCGGAACAGCGGGCCGGCCTCCAGGAGCCTCGACTGCAGCTGCGTGTGGCGGCGGATGCAGTCCTTGACGATGTCCACCAGCTCGGCGGCGCGGCGCTTCTGGCCGGGGTCCTCGGACTCGTCCCTGGCCTTGCGGATGTTGGTGAGGATGGCGTTCTCGTGCCGGTACCGGTCGGCGACGTGCTCCAGCGCCTCGGCGATCATGTCGGGCACGGTCCTCAGCCAGTCGACGGCGCGGACGTTGCGCCGGGTGGCCTCCAGGGCACGGCGCAGCGTCTCCGAGTACTGGACCGTGCGGTAGCGGGCCTGTTCGGCGGCCAGCTGGGCGTCGGCGAGGCGTCCGCGGTTGATCAGCACCTCGAGCTTGACCTCGGCGGCGATCTGGGCGCTGGTGACGTCCGTGTCCAGCGCTCCGACCAGGACGTTCACGGCCTCGTCGGTGGTGCGCAGGTACACGCCGCCGCCGGGGCCGGGTACCTCCTCGATCAGCTTGAAGTCGTAGTCGCGGCGGACGTAGACGCCGTCGGCGGTGAAGGTGCCGTAGACGGCGCGGAACCCGCGGTCGACGCTGCCGACGTTGATCAGGCTCTCCAGCACCCACCGGGCGACCCGCTCGTGCTCGGCGGCGGGTCGGCGGGGCGCCTGGGCGGCGACGCGCGGGGTGAGCCGGGCGACGATCTGCTCGTGGTCGGCGCCGGTGTCGAAATCCATCGTGAGGGTGACCAGGTCGATGGCGGCGAGGGCCACCTCGGCCATGCCGTACACCGAGAACTCGCCCGAGAGGTTCGCCTTGCGGGCGTCCAGGTCGTGCAGCGGGGCGGTGCAGGCGAGGGCGCGCAGTCGCCGGGCCAGGCCCTCGTCGGCCGCCGGACCGACGGCGAGGCGCGGCAGCGCGGAGCCGGGGCGGGGCAGTTCGACGGGCTGGGTCACGGGCGAGGTCACGGTGCACAGACTAGGTCCTCGGGGTGACACCGGTCGAAACGGCGCCAATGCGACGGGCGTCACGGAAGCGGTGCGGCTGCCGCGGGCGGCCGTCGGCGGTCACGGGTCGTGGACGAGGGCGTCGGCCGGGCTGGCACGGGCCAAGCGTCGACGGGCCTGCCGCGGAGGGGGCGGAGGCGGTCACCGGTCATGGGCGAGGCGTCGACAGGCTGCCGCGGAGGGGGCGGCGAGGGGCCCGTCACGGACGCGGCGGCGGAGGCGGGGCGAGCGCTGCGAGGGCGGAGGTGACGGCCCGCGAGGCGACCAGGTCCAGGTGGGCCGTGGAGCCGCGCACCCGGTGTCCGGTCTCGGCGGCGGCGAGCCGCAGCAGCTGGGGCAGCAGGTCCACGCTGCGGCGCGCCACCCAGGCGGTGCCCCGGGTGGCCATCCACCACGCCCCCGCGCCGCGCGCCGGGGGCGGGGAATCGGGCTCCGTACCGGGCGGGAGGCCCGCCGCGAGCCCGGCGCCTGCGAGCAGGGCGTGGAAGGCACGGGCCAGCGAGCGGTGGCCTCGCTCGCCCGGATGGAGCCGGTCCACGCTCCACATCGCCGGGTCGGTGGTCCACGCCTCCTCGGCGGCGTGCAGATGCAGTGCGCCGTACCGTGCGGACAGGACGTGGACCACTTCGTTGACGCACCTCTGGCGCCGTGCCAGTGGTGCGGCCAGGGCGGGCGGCAGCCGCAGCACGGTGCCGGGGTCGGGCAGGCAGGCGGTGAGCAGGGCGGCCCCGTCACCGGTGAAGGCCGCGTACACGGCGTCCAGACGACGGGCCACGGCGCGGACGTCGAAGGCGCCGCGCAGCGTGTCGTTGACGCCGACGAGGACGGAGACCAGGTCGGGGCGGAGCGCCAGGGCGGCGGGCAACTGCCGTTCGGCCACGTCGCGGGTGAGCGCGCCGCTGACCGCCAGGTTGGTGAACTCCGCCTGTTCACCGAGCCCTTGGGCGAGCAGGGCGGCCCATCCCCGCCGGCCTTTGCCGACCGGATCGCCCACCCCCTCGGTGAGGGAGTCCCCGAGGGCCACGAAACGCGTGGGTGCGACGGGGCGCGGCCGCGCGTCGCGGTGCGGCGGGGCGTCAGGACACGGCCCGGCGACGGCGTGCGGCAGCCAGGTCCGCTGCGCGGGCAGTTCCGGGCGGATCCCCGCCGGCAGTTCCTCGTGGACGCTCATCGGGCCCTCACGCTCCAGGCGGCGTCGTGCGCGGCGAGGAAGCCGCGCACCGCGGCGTCCCGGCCGAAGCCCTCGGCGCGGGCCCGGGCGGCGGCCCGGCGGGCCGGTTCGGGAACGGCGAGGAGGCGGCGCACCCCGGCCGCGAAGGCCTCGCCGTCGTCACGGGCCGTCGCGCCGGCCGGGCCGATCACCTCCGGCAGCGCGGAGGAGGCGCCGGCGACCACCGGGGTTCCGCAGGCCATGGCCTTGAGGGCGGCCAGGCCGAACGTCTCGGCGGGGCCGGGCGCCAGGCACACGTCGGCGGCCGCCAGCAGCGCTGCGAGCCGGGCCCGGTCGGCGACGTGGCCGAGGAGGACCACGGGCAGCGCGTCCCGTGCTGCGCGCCGCCTCAGCCGTTCCCTCAACGGCCCCTCGCCGGCGACGACCAGCACGGCGCGCTCGCCCTGGCGCAGCAGGGCCTGCAGGGCGTCCAGTGCGGTGCCGGGACGTTTCTCCACCGAGAGGCGCGAACACAGCACCAGCAGTCTCTCGTCCGCCCGGGCGTACCTGGCCCGCTCGCCGGGGTGCCGGGACGCCGGGTGCCACCGGCGCAGGTCGACGCCGAGCGGGGCGCGGACCACGTTGCGGGCGCCGATCCTCAGGAACTCCCGCTCGGCGTACTCGGTCGTGCACACGACGCGGGTGTAGGCGTCCGCGGTCCGGGCGTTCAGGCGGTCGGCGGCCTCGCGGGCGACCGCGCCGGGGACTCCCCAGGTGCGCAGGACGCCGTCGGCGCTCTCGTGGGCGACCATCACCGCGCGGACGCCGGCGCGGCGGGCCCACTCGCCGGTCCAGCGCAGGGTGGTCCGGTCGCTCACCTCCAGCCGGTCGGGGGCCAGTTCCCGCAGTAGACGGGCCAGGCGCCGACGGCCGGTGAGCACGCGGTAGCCGCCGGTGCCGGGGAGCACGGGGGCGGGCAGGGTGATCACCCGGCCCTGCCCGGTCTCCCGGTCGCCGGGCTCGGGGCCCGGGACGACCAGCACCGGCCGGTGTCCCGCGGCCGCGTATCCGGCGCCCAGTTCCCGCAGGGCGGTGCGCAGGCCGCCGGAGGACGGCGAGACGAAGTTGGCGAGCCGCACGATGGTCAGCGGCCGGTCGACGGGGTGGGTGAGGCTCATGCGGCCACCGCCGTCCTGGTGCGCAGTACCTCCGTGTAGTGGGTGAGCAGGCTGTCCCCCACGGCCTGCCAGGTGCGGCTCTCCACCGCGGCCCGGCCCGCCGCCCCGTAGGCGGCGCGGAGGTCCGGACGCTCCGCGAGCAGACGGACGGCGTCGCGCAGCGCGTCGGGGTCGAAGGGCCGCACGAGCAGACCGGTCCGGTCCGGCTCCACCAGGTCGAGGGGGCCGCCGGCCGCCGGGGCGATCACGGGCAGGCCGCTCGCCATCGCCTCCTGGACGGTCTGGCAGAACGTCTCGAACGGCCCCGTGTGCGCGAAGACGTCGAAGGAGGCGAAGGCGCGGGCGAGCTCGGAGCCGGTGAGGGCGCCGAGCAGGGTCGCGCCGGGCAGCGCCCGCGCCACCGAGCCGCGGCTGGGCCCGTCCCCGACCACGACCACCTTGACGCCGCGCAGGGCGCGCACGCCGGCGAGCAGTTCGACGTGCTTCTCGGGAGCCAGCCGGCCGACGTAGCCCACGACCAGTTCGCCGTTCGGGGCGAGGCGGCGGCGCAGTGCCGGGTCGCGGTGGGCGGGGTGGAACCGGTCGGTGTCCACACCGCGGGGCCACAGCCGCACCCGGGGGACGCCGTGGGTCCGCAGGTCGGCCAGGGCGGAGCGGGAGGGGGCCAGGGTGCGGTCGGCGGCGGTGTG
Organism: Streptomyces sp. NPDC056600; assembly: GCF_042792855.1. Lineage (NCBI taxonomy): Bacteria > Bacillati > Actinomycetota > Actinomycetes > Kitasatosporales > Streptomycetaceae > Streptomyces > Streptomyces sp. NPDC056600. The sequence continues at coordinate 54,828 of NZ_JBHTVQ010000040.1, read as the reverse complement.
GACGCGACGCAGGCGGCGCCAGGCGGTGCCGGATCCGGCCCCCACGTAGGTGCGGGCGTATCCGGCGAGGTCGGTCTGGTACACGGCGACGGCCGGCACTCCGAGACGAGCGGCGGCGGCCATGCCGCGGGCGCCGAGGACGAAGGGGCCGGCCAGGTGCACGATGTCGGGACGGTGGTCCCTCAGGACCGCGGTCACGCGGCGGCTGGGAAGCGCCACGCGGACCTGCGGGTAGCCGGGGAGGGGGATCGACGGGACGCGGACGACCGGGCAGGGGGCGAGGCGGTCGCTCTCCGCGTCCGCGGGGCCGGTGGCGGGGGCGACGACGAGGGTGGCGTGGCCGCGGGCCGCGAGGTGCCGGGCGGTCTGGTGGGCGCAGTGGGCCACGCCGTTGAGGTCGGGCGGGTAGGACTCGGTGACGATGACGACACGCATATCCGCGTTGTCGTCATCGTGGGCGTGGGGCGGTCGACGGGGACGTGTCCTCGCGCGGAACGTCCCGTGAGCGTTGGTCTCCCGGCGGTCCGCGGCACCCCGTCCGTCCACGAGGCCTCCGACGCCCCGCAGGCGCGCCCTCGTGCCGCGCGGTGGGTGCGTGCCGCCGGCGGTGGACCGTCGTGCCGGGCCCCCGGGCGCCTCGCGGCCCGCCGCGGACCGCGGGAAGGCACCGCCCACCGCCGCTCCCGGAGACACCGCCGGCCGGGGAACGGCACCGCCCGCCGCCGTCCCCGGACATGCCGCCGCCCGCCGTCGCCCCGGATACGGGACGACGGCGGGCGGTGGGTGGGATCAGGCGGCGGACTTGTCCGTGGCGATGCGGGAGCGGACGGCGAGCTGGACGTCGTCCTCCTCGGCGGGGTCGGCCGCGAGCCGGCGGAGGCGCTCGGCGACACGGGCGTCGCCCGTCTCGGCGTGCCGCGCGGCCAGTTCCCGCGTGGACTCCTCGCAGTCCCACAGGCACTCGACCGCGAACCCGGCCGCGAAGGACGGGTCGGTGGCGGCCAGCGACCGCGCGGCCCGGCCGCGCAGGGACGAGGAGGCCGTCTCGCGGTAGACGTGCCGCAGCACCGGCGCGGCGCAGCCGATGCCCAGGCGGCCGGCGCCGTCCACGAGGGTCCACAGGGTCGGCGCGTCCGGCCCCTCGGTGCGTACCGCGGTCCGCAGCGCCGCGAGCACCAGGGCGCCGTCCCGGGCGTCGCCGCGCAGGGCGAGCACGCGGCCGGCGGCCGCGCCGAGCGGGTCGGGGCGGTGGGACCAGGCGCGGGCCGCGTCGACGGCCGCGGCGGAGCGCATCCGCTCGAAGGCGTCGACGGCGGCCTCCTGGACGACGGAGGAGCCGTCCGCGACGGCGGCGTCGACGAGGTCGAGGGCCAGCGGGTCGCCGGTGTCGGCGAGGTGGCGCAGGGCGGCGGCGCGGGCGCCGTCGGGGCCGGACCTGGCGGCCTCCAGGAGTTCGGGGCGGTCCTCGGGGCCGGCCACCGCGAGCAGGCAGCGGGCGGCGGGCGCCTGGAGCTGCACGCCCCGTTCGGCTCCTTCCTGGGCCCAGTCGAGGATGGCGCGCACGCCCCAGGAGGGCCGTGGGCCGGTGGAGTCGAGCTGGCGTTGCCAGCGGTCGAAGCTGGCGGCGTCGCGGGCCGCGCGGACCCGGTCGCGGACGGCGGGGCGCCGGTCGTCGGCCCACAGCCGCCAGGGCCGGGGCTCGAAGACGTCGCGTACCACCCCGGCCAGTTCGGCGTCGCCCGCGGCGTCGGCGGGGAACCGGGCCAGCACGGGCTCGGCCAGGGCACGCAGGCCGGCGTCGTCGTCGCGCAGGGCGAGCTCGTCGAGGGCCCAGGCCCAGTTGGAGCCCTGGGCCGCGTAACGGCGCAGCAGGTCCAGGGCGTCACGACGGCCGTAGGAGGCGAGGTGACCGAGGACCGACAGGGCCAGTCCGGTGCGGTTCTCCTCGGCGTCCAGGACGTCGTCGGGTCCGAAGAGGTGGGCCTCGACCGCCGCCAGGGCTCCGTCGAGGTCGAGATAGAGCCTGGCGTAGTAGAGGGAGCGGTTCTCCAGCTGCCAGTCGTGGCGCGGATCGTGGAGCACGCACCCGTCGAGGGCCGCCAGCGCCTCGGCGCGGGGGGCGGTGAGCGCGTGCAGGGTCCCGTCGCCTCGGCCCCGCTGGAGCAGGCCGAGCAGGGTGCCGCTGGGCGCTATGACCGGATCGAACATGGGAAACAGCCTCACATCAAGCGTCGACGCAACCGGGAGATCACTGCACCTGGCCGCGACAACACGTCCGGGCTCCCGCCGTTTTCTGCTCGTGGTAGACCATTTTCCTCTGCCTCTCGTCTGTGGTCCTCACGGACCGCTCACGGCCCACGCGGTTCGGCAACTCCTGCCCAACCGTCGCGTCCGTGAATCACCAGGCCATCATGACTCGCCGGTTCGCCGCGTGGCGACCGGATTTCGGTGGGGGCGTCCGGAGCGTCCCCCTCGGTCGGCGTCCGCCCTCGGTCGCCGGGGTCCCGCCGTCGCCCGAGGTCAGGGCGGTGCGGCGGCCAAGGGTCAGGCGGCGCCGAAGAGTTCGAGCACCTCTGCCCGTCCGAACATGCGGGCCGTGTCGACGGCCGAGGGGGTGCCGGCGGCCGGGTCCGCGCCGCCGGCCAGCAGGGCCCGGACGACCTCGGTGTCCCCCTTGAAGACCGCGCCGGCCAGCGGCGTCTGCCCTCGGTCGTTGACCCGGTCGGCCTGGGCGCCGCGGTCCAGCAGGGCCCGGACCGTCTCCGCGTGGCCGTGGTAGGCGGCGAGCATCACCAGACAGTCGCCCCGGTCGTTGGTGAGGTCCGCCGGGACGCCCGCGTCGAGGTATCGGACGAGCGGCCCGGTCTCACCCTTGCGCGCCATCTCGAAGACCCTGGTCGCGAGTTCCACGACCTCCGGGTCGGGGGCTTCGCTCATCGCCCGGTCCGCCTCTCTCCTCGTGTCCGTACGGGGTGGTGTCCACGGTGCCCGTCGGCCCGTACCGCCGTCCGGCGCAACGGCCGGCGGGGCGCGTCCGGGTGGACGGGACCCCGCAGAGCCTACGGCGTGCGGGCGGACGGCCGGTCGAGGGCTCACACCCGGGCGTGCGCACCGCAACACACGCTCCACCGTACGAGTGAATCGACGACATGCCGGAGGCGGCTGCCCGGGTCCCGCGAACACGGCGGTGAGGATCATCGGCGTCCGCCAGCGACCCCGCCGGGGCGGCGGTGTACGCCATCGGGCACACGGAACCCCGCACGACACCTCCACCAACCGGGGGAAAACGTCAGGAAATCACTCAGTTGCACCTTTTGTCGTATCGATACATGCTGTGATCCTGGAACAACTCGTGGTGACTGTCCCCACCCGAACACCAGGAGATCCCCATGATCCTGTCCATCTCCGGCGTCGTGCTCTTCGGCATCATCGTCGTCCTCTTCTTCAGGAAGGACGGCCTCAAGGGCTCGCACGCCGTCGTCTCGGTCCTGTTCGGCTTCTACCTGTCCAGCACGGCCATCGCGCCGAGCATCAAGGCCGGCGGCGAGAGCCTGGCGAGCCTGCTGGGCGGACTGAAGTTCTGACCCGGGCGGCCCCGTCCCGCCTTCCCTCCCCCGCACACCCCGCGACCCACCGCGGTCGGCACGGAACCAGGAGATCTCAGTGGCCCGGCGCCCCCTCCCCCGCATCCTGACCAACAGCGGCGCACGCGTCGCCCGCGGCCGGGAGCTGGCCCGGACGGCGGGCGCCGGGGCCACCGACGTGCTCCATCCGCTGATCACGGTGGCCCGCGGGCTGGGCCGGCTGGCCGCGGCGGCCCGCCGGCGGTGGGCGGCCGCGCCCAAGGACCGGCGCGGGCCCCTGCTGTTCCTGGTGGCGTCGGTGCTGCTGGTGGTCGTGCTGACGCCTTACGGCCCGGTGCTGGCCGTCGCCGCGACCATGGCGGCGGCCGCGTGGAAGGGCCGCGACGGCGCGGGCCGCCGGGCCCCGGGCACCCCGGACGAGGACCAGGCCCGGCGTCTGACGTCGTTGTACGAGGCTCTGGTCCCCTACTTCTCCACCGCCGAGGATCCCGCGCCCCTCTACGCGCACGGCGGGGAGTGGCAGGGCCCCTTCGAGGCCCACGAGTTCGACGACACCGGCCGGGTCTCCCGGCTGGTGCTGCGTTATCCCGCCTACTTCACCGACGGCGAGCCCGAGGCGCGCGCCCGGGTCGAGCAGCTGCTGCACGCCAAGGCCGGGCGCGGCCGCGAGTACCGGTTCGTCTGGGACGAGGAGGCGAACCGGCTCACCCTGGAGGTGCTGCCGCCGCTGCCTGCGGACCTCACGGCGCAGACGTTCGTCACCGCGCCGGGCGAGACGGTCCTCGGCTTCACCGACCCGACCGAGGTCTCCCGCACGCTCCCGCTGGGCGAGGGCGAGGAGGGCCGGGACGTGCCGCCGGTGGTGTGGCGCACCGGCGCCCGCTCCACCGAGCCTCACCTGCTGGCGCTCGGCTCCCCCGGCAGCGGCACGTCGACGCTGCTGCGGTGCGTCGCCCTGCAGGCACTGCGCCACGGCGACGTGCTGATCGTGGACGGCGGGGCCGCCGGGGAGTACGCCTGCCTCACCGGGCGCAACGGCGTGGTCGCCGTGGAGTGCTCGCCCGCGGGCGCCCGGGCCTCGCTGGAGTGGGCCTCGCGCGAGACGGAGCGCCGGCTGATCGCCGCCAACCGGGCCCGGCAGTCCGGGCTCCCCGTGCCGGAGGACTCCCGACGGCCGCTGTGGATCGTGGTCGACCGCCCAGCCGCGCTGGGTCACCTGGCGGCGGCGGAGGGCGGGTCCGACCCGCAGGCGCTGCTCCAGGTGCCGCTGCGGCACGGACGGGCCGCCAACGTCACGGTGGTGGTCGCCGAGCACCTGGAGAGCGCGGAGGCGCTGAGCGAGGCGGTACGCCAGCACACCCGGGCGCGGGTCGTGCTGGGCCCCGCGTCGGTGGCCCAGCTGGCGGCCGTGCTGGGGGCGGCGCCCCGGACCACTCCGCCCGCGCTGGTCCCGCCCGGGCGGGGTTACGCCCGCCTCGGCGCCGGACCGGTGCTGCGGGTGCAGGTCCCGACGACGCCGGACCCCTACGACGAGACGGCCGAGGAGGCACACCGCGCGGCCGTGCTGGAGCTGCTCCCGCCGCGGGCCGCCGGCATGACGGGGGGAACCGGGGGGACGGAGGCGACCGGGGGTGCCGCCGCGGCGGCCGCCGAACCGGTCAACGAGGCGGTCGAGCCGCCCGAGGTGGCCGGGGTTCCCGCGGTCGACATCGTGAAGGACCCGAAGACCCTGGACGAGCCGCACCTCGCCCCCGACCCGGAACCGGCGGAACCCGCCCGGGCGGAGCTGTAGGAGAGCGGCCCGCCCCGGAAGAAGACGCGTCCCGCCGGACGACCACCCACTCGCTCTCCCCCACGGGCCGCCCACCTGGCGGCGGCACCCCCGCGGACGGGCGCCGGGAGGCCCCGGCGACCGGGCGGCCGGGCGCGCGGCCGAGAGGCTCCCTCAGGCGACGAACGTGCGGGTCGGTTCCGGGCCCAGGTGGGCGCCGGAGGCGACGAGGCGGGCCGCCGCGGCCAGGCGCGCGGCCGCCTCGTCGGCGAGCGGGCCGCCCACGGTGAACGGCAGCCGGACGTACCCCTCGAAGGCCCCGTCGACCCCGAAGCGGGGCCCCGAGGGCACCCGGACGCCGACCCGCTCCCCCGCGACGGCGATCCGGGAGCCGGAGAGCCCTCCCGCCCGGACCCACAGGGTGAGCCCGCCGGACGGCACCGCGAACTCCCAGTCGGGCAGCTCCCGCCGGACCGCCGCGACCAGGGCGTCCCGGTTCCCGCGGGCCTGGGCGCGCCGCCAGGCGACCGCGTCCGCCCACTCCCCCGTGTCCATCAGCCAGGCCACCGCCAGCTGCTCCAGCACCGGGGTGCCGAGGTCCGCGTACGCGCGGGCGGCGACGAGCGACCGGACGATCTCGGGCGCGGCCCGCACCCAGCCGATCCGCATGCCCGCCCAGAAGGCCTTGCTGGCGGACCCCACCGTGATCACGGAGGAACCCGCGGGGTCGAAGGCGCACATCGGCCGCGGCAGCTCGACGTCCTCGTCCAGCGGCAGCTCCCGCATGGTCTCGTCGGCGACCACCACCGTGCCGGCCGCGCGCGCGGCGTCGACCAGCATCCGCCGGCGCTCCTCGTCGGCGAGCGCGCCGGTGGGGTTGTGGAAGTCGGCGACCACGTAGGCCAGCCGCGGCGCGGACTCGCGCAGCACCTGCCGCCAGCGGTCCATCTCCCACCCGGAGAGCCCCTCCCCCATGGCCACCGGCACCAGCCGGGCCCCGGCCTCCCGGATCAGCTGGAGGATGTTGGCGTAACTGGGGGACTCGACGGCGACCCGCTCGCCCCGGCCGGCGAAGAGGTGGCAGATGGCGTCGATGGCCCCCATGGCGCCCGTGGTGACCATGATCTGCTCCGGCATGGTGGGCACCCCGAGCTCGGTGTACCGCCGGGCGATGGTGGCCCGCAGGGCGGGCAGTCCGGCCGGGTAGTCGCCGTGCGTGGTGGCGTAGGGCGGCAGCTCCCCCAGGGCGCCCTGGACGGCGCGGGTCAGCCAGGGTTCCGGCGCGTTGAGCGCGGCGGTGCCGAGGTCGATCAGCGTGCCGAGGGACTCCGGTGGCAGCGGCTCGAGGCCGCGGGCGGGCAGCGGGTTGCCCGGCGGCACGGCGGTCCAGCTGCCGGCGCCGCGCCGGGACTCCAGGAAGCCGTCGGCGCGCAGCGCCTCGTAGGCGGCGGCGACGGTGGTCCGGCTGACCGAGAGCGCCAGGGCGAGCTCCCGCTCGGCGGGCAGCCGCGCGGCGACCGGCACCCGCCCTTCCAGGACCAGCAGCCGGATGCCGTCGGCGAGGGCCCGGTAGGCGGGCGGACGCCGTCCGCCCGGCGCGGAGGGCCGCTCCTGCTGCGAGGCGAGCTGCCGCGCCAGCTGAGCGGCTCCCACCACGGAGGTCCACCGTTGCATCCGTCCAGTCCACCTTCCGCGAATTGGCCCTGTCGAGCCGCAGGACACGAGCCACAGAGTGGCATGCGCCGGTCCAACATCACCACAGGGGGTCGCCTTGCTCGCCCGACGTCTCGTCCAGCTCTACCTCGGCCTCACGCTCTACGGGGTCAGCACCGCGCTCCTGCTGCGGGCCGAACTGGGCCTGGAGCCCTGGGGAGTCCTCAACCAGGGAGTCTCCGAGCTGACCGGCCTGACGGTGGGCACGGTCTCGATCCTGATCGGCGCGCTGGTCCTGCTCCTCTGGATACCCCTGCGGCAGCGTCCCGGCCTCGGGACCGTCTCCAACGTGTTCGCCATCGGTCTCACCATGGACGCCACCCTCTCCCTTGTCCCCGAGGCCGACGCGCTCACGGTGCGTTGGCCGCTCCTGCTCGCCGGTCTCGTCCTCAACGGCGCGGCCTCCGGGCTCTACATCGCCGCGGGGTTCGGCGCCGGCCCGCGGGACGGGCTGATGACCGGGCTGCACAGCCGCACCGGCCGCTCGATCCGCAGCATGCGCACGGCGATCGAGGTCGTCGTCGTGCTGACGGGCTTCCTGCTGGGCGGCACCGTGGGCGTCGGCACCCTCCTGTACGCGCTGGCCATCGGCCCGCTGGTGCAGTTCTTCCTGCGCCTGTTCACCCCCGCGACCCCCCTGTCCCCCGCGTCCCCCCAGTCCCCGGCGTCCCCCGAGGAGGCGGCGGCCGTGGCCACCGCCCCCCTCTGCTCCGTCGACCCACGGGGCGCGATACTGCGACCGTGACGACGACCCGCACCCCGCACCCGTACCTGGACCACCCCGGCCCGATCCCCTTCGCCCACCGCGGCGGGGACGCCGACGGGCTCGAGAACACCGCCGCCCAGTTCCGCCGCGCCGCCGACGCCGGGTACCGGTACATGGAGACGGACGTCCATGTCACCGCGGACGGCGTCCTGGTCGCCTTCCACGACGACACCCTGGACCGGGTGACCGACGGCGCCGGCCGGATCGCCGAGCTGCCCTGGAGCGAGGTCCGGCAGGCGCGGGTCGCAGGGCGGGAGCCGGTGCCGCTCTTCTCCGAGCTGCTGGAGACCTTCCCCGAGGTCCGCTGGAACGTGGACGTCAAGGAGGAGGGCGCCCTGCTGCCACTGCTGGACGTGGTGGAACGCACGAACGCCTGGGACCGGGTGTGCGTCGGGTCGTTCTCCGAGTCCCGGGTCGCCCGGGCCCAGCGGCTGGCCGGGCCGCGGCTGGCCACCTCCTACGGCACGGCCGGCGTCCTCGGCCTGCGGCTGCGCTCCTGGGGCCTCCCCGTCGGACTGCGCGCCTCCGCGCTGGCCGCGCAGGTCCCGGTCGCCCAGTCCGGTGTCCCGGTGGTGGACCGCCGCTTCGTCCGGGCCGCCCACGCCCGCGGCCTGCAGGTCCACGTCTGGACGATCAACGATTCCGTAGAAATGCACAGGCTCCTGGACCTCGGGGTCGATGGCATCATGACCGATCACATCGACACGCTGCGCGCGGTCATGGAGGACCGGGGCACCTGGGTCTGAGCACGCGCGGCTCCCACGGCGCGAAGCGAGGATCGGGTGGGCAGCATCACAGTGCAGACGGGGGCGGCCGGCACGGCCGACGGACGTCGGCGCGAACAGCGCGGCTGGTACTTCTACGACTGGGCCTGCTCGGTCTACTCCACCAGCGTGCTCACCGTCTTCCTCGGCCCCTACCTGACCTCGGTCACCAAGGCCGCCGCGGACGACGAGGGCTTCGTCCATCCCTTCGGCATCCCCGTGAGCGCGGGATCCTTCTTCGCCTACACGGTCTCCCTGTCGGTGATCGCCGCCGTGCTGCTGATGCCGCTGGTCAGCGCCGTCGCGGACCGCACCGGCCGCAAGAAGCCGCTGCTGGGGGCCTTCGCCTACCTCGGCGCCCTCGCCACGGCCTGCATGTTCTTCCTGGACGGCGACCGCTACCTGCTGGGCGGCGTGCTGCTGATCGTCGCCAACGCCTCGCAGTCGGTGGCGGCGATGCTCTCCAACGCGTTCCTCCCGCAGATATCCACGCCGGAGGAGCGCGACGCCGTTTCCTCCAAGGGCTGGGCCTTCGGATACGCGGCGGGCGCGCTGATGCTCGTCCTGAACCTGGTGCTGTACACGATGCACGACTCCTTCGGCCTGACCGAATCGGTGGCGGTCCGCATCTGCCTGGCCTCGGCGGGCGTGTGGTGGGGCGTGTTCGCGCTGATCCCGCTGCGCCGCCTGCGCGACCGCAGGGTCGAGGTGACCGAGGCATCCGCCTCCGCCCCGCGCCGTCTGCTCGAGACGCTGCGCGACATGCGGCGTCACCCGCTGACGCTCGGCTTCCTGCTCGCCTATCTGGTCTACAACGACGGCATCCAGACGGTGATCTCGCAGGCGGCGATCTTCGGCTCCGAGGAGCTGGGCCTGGAGCAGTCCACGCTGATCACCGCGGTACTGCTGGTACAGGTGCTGGCGGTGGCCGGCGCGCTGGCGCTCGGGCGGATCGCCAGGCGGTACGGCGCCAAGCGCACCGTCCTCGGCTCGCTCGCCGCGTGGACGCTGGTCGTCGGCACCGCCTACTTCATGCCGTCCGGGAACGCCGTCTGGTTCTTCGCCCTCGCGTCCGGGATCGGCCTGGTGATGGGCGGGAGCCAGGCGCTCTCGCGGTCCCTCTTCTCGCACCTGATCCCCCCGGGCAAGGAGGCCGAGTACTTCGCGGCCTACGAGATCAGCGACCGGGGCACCAGCTGGCTCGGCCCGCTGGTCTTCGGACTGACGTATCAGCTGACCGGCAGCTACCGGGACGCCATCATCTCGCTGGTGATCTTCTTCGCGCTCGGATTCCTGCTCCTCGCTCGCATACCCGTGCGGCGTGCCGTCGCCGAGGCGGGGAACACGGTTCCGGAGAAGCTCTGATGTTTTTGGCGGCGGAGATGGCGGGGCGGTAGTGTACGCGTTTGGCCTGCCAGGCGTACCGTTACTGCGCGACAAAGGCGCCGCAACGTCGAGTGACATCTCCTGCCAGATGTGACAAACCGGGCAATGGTGGGTACAACAAGGGGCGGCTACGACGGCGACGCATTGGCGCGGAACGGGAATCTTTACCGCCGACCGGACGTTGAGCCGGATGACGACGACAGCGACACCTGTCCTGTGGGCGACAAGCCCGGGAGGCACGATTCATGAGTGAGCGAGCTCTTCGCGGCACGCGCCTCGTGGTGACCAGCTACGAGACCGACCGCGGCATCGACCTGGCCCCGCGCCAGGCGGTGGAGTACGCATGCGAGAAGGGGCATCGTTTCGAGATGCCCTTCTCGGTCGAGGCGGAGATTCCGCCGGAGTGGGAGTGCAAGGTCTGCGGGGCCCAGGCACTCCTGGTGGACGGCGACGGACCGGAGGAGAAGAAGGCGAAGCCGGCCCGTACGCATTGGGACATGCTCATGGAGCGTCGTACCCGTGAGGAGCTCGAGGAAGTTCTCGAGGAGCGACTCGCGGTGCTGCGTTCCGGAGCGATGAACATCGCCGTTCATCCCCGCGACACGCGCCGCAAGTCGGCGTAGGCCTCGCCGCGGCCCAGCGCCGCGAACCGCACACGGCCGCGGGCGCCGTACGTGTTCTCACGTACGGCGCCCGCGGCCGTTGTCGTGGCCCCGCCCGGGGAGGACGCCCACTTCCCCCGCACGGGGCGCCGGGGTGGCACTCGTAGCGGCGTGAGCGACCCGCCGGCAGTCCGGCGGTGCAGGGCACGGCGCAGGGATCAGGGGATCAGGGGATCAGCGGAGGCCGCGGATCCTGGCCGTCACGGCCGTCACGGCCGTCGCGGCCGGGGCCGCCGGCGCCGTCGGGCCCCCCGGTGGGCTCCTCGCGGACGACCTCGCCCTGGACGACCTTGCCGTCCGGCCTGTGGATACGCGCCTGCTGGAGGAGGCCCTCCATGCCCGCGGTCGCCCGCCTCAGCCGCCGCTCAACGGTCCGCTCGAGCGCCGACCTCACCGTGCGCTGCACCGGCGGCACGAGGAGCAGCAGCCCGGCCACGTCGGTGATCAGTCCGGGCACGATCAGCAGGATGCCGCCCAGCATGGTGAGCCCGTTGCCCTCGCTCCGCGAGGGGTCGCGCCGCCCGGCGTCCGACTCCACGCCGCCGCCCTGCGCACCGCGCACGGTCGCGTCGAGGGAGCGGAAGGCGCGCCGCCCGGCCCGCTTGACGATCGCGCCGCCCAGCAGCACGCCCGCCGCCAACAGCGCGAACACGGTGAAGCCGCCGGCCGCGTCCGCCACCAGGGTCAGCAGCCAGATCTCGAGCACCAGCCACGCGGCCAGCGCGAGCGGCACCGCGACGCGCGCCCGGGAGCGGGGCCTGCGGGCGGGGCGCGGTGAGGAGGAGCCGGGAGAGCTGGGAGGGAAGGAGCGCTGAGGACCGGTCGTCATGTCTCCAGTGTGCCTGCCGGCCCCGCTCAGCCGCGCCGGGGCCGCCCGAGCACGCGGCCGGCCCGCTCGGTGACGCCCCAGGCGGTGACCCGCCAGAGCGCCTCGACCAGGATGTCGCGGCTCATCTTGGAGTCGCCGTGCTCGCGCTCGACGAAGGTGATCGGCACCTCGACCACGTGGTAGCCGGCCTTCACGGCCCGCCGGGCCAGGTCCACCTGGAAGCAGTACCCCTGGGAGGCCACGTCGGAGAGCCCCAGCCCTTCGAGGGTGGTCCGGCGGAAGGCGCGGAAGCCGCCGGTGACGTCGCGGATCGGGACGTCGAGCAGGACCCGGGAGTAGAGGCTGCCGCCGCGGGAGATGAACTCGCGCGAGCGCGGCCAGTTCACGACCCGCCCGCCGGGCACCCAGCGCGAGCCGAGGACCAGGTCGGCGCCCTTGAGGGCGGTGAGCAGCCGGGGCAGTTCCTCCGGCTGGTGGGAGCCGTCGGCGTCCATCTCGACCAGGACGTCGAAACCGTTCTCGATGCCCCAGCGGAAGCCGGCCAGGTAGGCGGCGCCGAGACCTTCCTTGCCCTTGCGGTGCAGCACCCGCACCTGGTCGTCCTCGGCCGCCAGTTCGTCGGCGATCTTGCCGGTGCCGTCCGGGCTGTTGTCGTCGGCCACCAGGACGTGCGCCTCGGGAACGGCTGCCCGGACGCGGCGGACGATCGGCGCGACGTTGTCGGCCTCGTTGTAGGTGGGGATGATCACCAAGGCCTCGCCGAGCGGGCCGAACCGTCTCTCCTGGCCACCCGCAGTGGGGGCACCCACGCCGTCGTTCACTGCTGACCTTCCGTTTCCGCGCCGTCGTCCCCGCGGAAAGCGGGCGCCGTGCACAGCCAAGTCCCTACGCAGGGGACCACCTTAGTGCGCGGCATGCGGCAGGACACGGCAACGCGACGCGGCGTGGGCGGCGCGGCGGGGGCATCGGCGGCAAAACGCCGGAAAGCGTCCGCCAGGCGGGGGCCGGAGCCCTTCGGGCCGGCCCGGGACCCGCCGGCTGCGGATCCTCCCGGGCCGTTGTCTGTTGAGCTCCGGCACCCCGCCCTGGTCTCACCTGCCGACCGGCCACGGCCTCCCTCGGGGCGTCACGGCCGCTGGGCCTGGCACAGCGGGCCGGTGCGCCGCCCCGGCGCACCGGCCCGACCCAGCGGCGGCGCCACGAGTGCGCGAAGGCTCCCGGTCGGGCGTCCGGTGGTGGACCCGGCCGAACCTACCCGCCGCCCGCCGCGACCTGTCAAACCCGGGCCACGGGCGGACGCAGGGCGTTCGGGGAACGTTCCTTCTCCCCGGGGCGCGGGGCGGGGCGGTGGATCCGAGGGGCGCGGGAGCGGCCGCCCCCGCGCCGGAGATCACTCGCCCGGCCGTACGAAGACCGTCTCGCCGCCCACCACCGTGCGCAGGCAGACCGGGAGTCCGCTCCCTGGCGTGAGGTCGGGCAGCCCGGGGGTGCCCGAGCGCGGATCGGTGGACCAGCGGGCCACCCGGTCGTCGGGGGCCTGCACGATCAGCTCGCCGGTGCGCCACAGGGCGTAGTCGGCGGGGGCGCCCGGCACCAGCACGCCGGCGTCGTCGCGGCCGACGGCCCGCCAGCCGCCTCGGGTGTGGGCGGTGAAGGCGGCGCGGACGGAGACCCGGTGACCGGGGGTCCGGTGGAAGGCGGCGGCGCGGACGGTGCCCCACGGGTCGAGCGGGGTGACGGGGCTGTCCGAGCCGAAGGCCAGGGGCACGCCCGCACGCAGCATGGCGGCGAACGGGTTGAGGGTGCGGGCCCGCTCCGCGCCGAGCCGCTGGGCGTACATGCCGTCCTCGCCGCCCCAGTGGGCGTCGAAGGCGGGCTGCACGGAGGCGGTGAGCCCCAGTTCGGCGAAGGCGGCGATCGTCTCCGCGGTCATCATCTCGGCGTGCTCGACGCGGTGCCGGGCGGCGCGGATCCGGGCCAGGCCGACCTTCTCGGCGGCGGCGCGGACCCCTTCGACCACGGCGGTGACGGCGGCGTCCCCGATGGCGTGGAAGCCGGCCTGCAGGCCCGCCTCGGTGCAGGCGGCCACATGGGCGGCCACCGCGGCGGCGTCCAGGTAGGGGGTGCCGGAGTGGCCCGCGTCGGCGTAGGGGTCGTGCAGGCAGGCGGTGTGCGACCCGAGGGAGCCGTCGGCGAACAGGTCGCCGGCCGCGCCCAGGGCGCCGAGTTCGCGGGCCTTGTCGACGTCCTGCTCGGCCCAGTAGCCGACGACGCGCGGGCCGGGCTCGTCGGCGGCGAGCCGCAGCAGGCCGGTGAAGTCGTCCTCGGAGGAGATGTTCGGGCCGCCGCACTCGTGGACGGTGCCGATGCCGACGGAGGCGGCGTGGGCCAGGGCGGCGCGCTGGGCCTCGGCGCGCTGGGCGGGGGTGACGGCGTCGAAGGCGGCGGCGCGGACGGCGTGGTGGGCGTCGCCGGTGAGCGGGCGGTCGGCCTCGAAGCCGGTCAGGGCGGTGACGCCGGGGACCAGGTCGAGCAGCGCGGTGGTGACCACGGCGGAGTGGACGTCCACCCGGGAGAGATACAGCGCGCGGCCGTCGGTGGCCTCGTCCAGCTCGGCGCGGGCCGGCGGGCGGCCGCCGGGCCAGCGCGCGGCGTCCCAGCCGTGGCCGAGCAGCACCCGGTCGGCGGGGCGGGCGGCGGCGAAGTCACGGATCCGGCCGAGGGCCGCCTCCAGCGTCGGGGCGCCCGACAGGTCGAGGCCGGTGAGGGCGAAACCGGTGCTGGTGGTGTGCACGTGGGCGTCGGTGAACGCCGGGGTCACCAGGGCGCCCTCCAGGTCGACGACCTCGTCGACCCCCTCGGCGAAGGCGTCGGCGGCGCCCTCGGATCCGACCCAGGCGACGTGGCCGTGTTCGACGACCATGGCGGTGGCGAAGGGGTCGGCGGGGCTGTGGACCTCACCGCCGCGCAGCAGCACGGTGCGGGAGGTCGGGGCGGTGCCAGTACTCATGGGGAACAGTCTCCCGCCCCGCCGCACCGTTCGGCGCGCGGGGGTCGGGCGGCTCCCGGCGGGTCAGAGGCGGGGCGGGCGGGCCTCGTAGGGCGTGGAGAGCACCACGGTGGTCCGGGAGGACACCCCGGCGAGGGCGCGCACCCGGGCCAGCAGTTCCTCCAGCTCGTGGGGCGTGGCGACGCGGACCTTGAGGATGTAGTTCTCGTCGCCGGCGACGCTGTGGCATGCCTCGATCTCCGGCACCCCGGCCAGCCGCTCGGCGATGTCGTCGGGGGCGCTGGGGTCGAAGGGCTTCACCGAGATGAACGCCGTCAGCGGCAGGCCCACCGCCTCGGCGTCCACGACCGCCGCGTAGCCGCGGATGACGCCGCGCTGTTCCAGCCGGCGCACCCGCTGGTGCACGGCCGACGTGGACAGGCCCGTGGCCTTGCCCAGGTCGGTGTAGCTCATCCGCCCGTCCTCGACGAGCAGCCGCACGATCTGTCGGTCCAGCTCCTCCATGCGCAAAAGCTACAGGCAGCACGCGGGGCGGGCACGGACGAGTCCACGGGTCGGTCGGCGTGGAGGGCAGGGGTGGGCGGTGTGTGGCGTTTGCGCATGAGTATGTGATGAAGGACACACTTCTCGACCGGGCTCCATGATGTTCACGTGATTACCTGCCCGGGGTGCAGGGAAATGCTTGCTGTGGTCGAGGCCGCAGAGCCGTTCGGCCCAGCCCGAGGGGGAGTACCCATGCACAGTCTTCAGCGCCCTGGCCGTTCCGCGTCCAGGAAGTTCCAGCAGGTCGTCCAGCCCGAGCCGGAGGGCGTCGAGCCGGACGCCGCGGACGACGAGTTCGATGCCTACGAGGCCTTCGAGATGTACCGGGTCGTCTGCCCGGACTGCGCGCAGCCCATCGCCCTCCTGGCGGACGAGGAGGTCCTGCCGGAGCACGCACTGTGCGCCTCGCCGTGGAACCCGTTCGGCCTCACCGTGTGCAGCGGCACCGGCCGGGCCGCCGAGGACGCCGAGGCCGCGGACGCGGCGACGGACCCGCGGGAGCAGGAGACCGGTCTGCTGCTCACGCTGCCCGCCGGGCTGGACTGGCGGACGCAGCCCTTCTCGCACGTCGGCGGCCCGGGTTCGCGCCCCATGCGCGCGCCGATCACCCGCCGCCAGATGGACCGCGCCGCCTGACGCCGCCGCGCCACCGCCGCGCCGCACAGCTGCCCGACATCGCCGCCTGCGCCGCGCCGCCCGGCGCCGTCACGAGGGCCGCGCGCCGCCCGACGCCACGCGGCCGCGAGCCCGAACTGATGCGCTGACGCCCGGCACGGTGACGTGCCGCCACCCCGGGCGTTCTCCCGGTATGACCGCAACCTCATCGGCCGTCGCCAGACGCCGACGTGTGTTCGTGCCGGGCCCGGTGGAGGCGCCGTCGGCTCCGGAGCCGGCGGCCGAGGATCCGCCCATCTACCGCGACCTCCTGCGGAGCTGGGCGGAGGGAGGGCGGGCCCTTCCGGGCCGTCACGACCCGGAGTGGACCCGCCTGGCGACCCCGCCGGGCCGGCGGCAGCCGGTCAGCGGGACTCGGGGCCCAGCAGGTGACGGCCGATGACCATCCGCTGGATCTGGTTGGTGCCCTCGACGATCTGCAGCACCTTGGCCTCCCGCATGTACCGCTCCACCGGGAAGTCCGCGGTGTAGCCGTAGCCGCCGAGCACCTGGACGGCGTCGGTGGTGACCTTCATGGCGGCGTCGGTGCAGAACAGCTTGGCCATCGCCGCCTGCCGGGAGAACGGACGGCCGGCGTCGCGCAGCCGTGCGGCGGCGAGGTAGAGCGCGCGGCCCGCCTCGACCTGGGTGGCCATGTCGGCGAGCAGGAAGCGCAGGCCCTGGAAGTCGCCGATGGGGCGGCCGAACTGGCGGCGGTCGCCGGCGTAGGCGGCTGCGGCGTCCAGCGCGGCCTGGGCCACGCCGATCGCGCAGGCGGCGATGCCGAGGCGGCCGGAGTCCAGTGCGGCCAGCGCAATGGTGAAGCCCTGGCCCTCGTCGCCGATCCGGCGGTCGTCGCCGAGCCGGACGCCGTCGAAGTGGACCTGGGCGGTGGGCGAGCCCTTCATGCCCATCTTCTTCTCGGGCGCGGCCGCGGAGAGGCCGGGCGCGTCGCCCGGTGCCAGGAAGGCGCTGATGCCGCGGGGGCCCTCGCCGCCGGTGCGGGCCATCAGGGTGTAGAAGTCGGCGATGCCGCCGTGGGTGATCCACGCCTTGGTGCCCTCGACGACCCAGTCGCCGTCCGCGCCGTCGCGGACCGCGCGGGTGCGCAGCGAGCCGGCGTCGGAGCCGGAGGCGGGCTCGGACAGGCAGTAGGCGCCCAGCAGACCGCCGCCGAGCATCGCGGGCAGGTGCTCCAGCCGCTGCTGCTTGGTGCCGAAGTGGGCCAGCGCGTGGCAGGAGAGGGTGTGGACGCTCACTCCGAGGCCGACGGTGAGGCGGGCCGCGGCGAGCTCCTCCAGGACCTGCAGGTAGACCTCGTAGGGCTGGTCGCCGCCGCCGTACTCGACCGAGTAGGGCAGCCCGAGCAGTCCTGCCTCGGAGAGCAGGGCGAAGAGCTCGCGCGGGAAGACGCCCGCGTCCTCCTCGTCGGCGGCCTTGGGGGCGATCTCGCGCTGGGCGATGTCGCGGACCAGCGCGAGCAGGTCCCGGGCCTCCTCGGTGGGCAGCGCGCGGTCTACCGGCTGCGGGGCACCATGATCGGTCATGGCGGTGTTCTCCTCCCTGTACAGGCGCAGGGCGGGCTACCGCGTGGATGATGCGGGACCCGCCGGCTCACGGGCAGATCCGACGCCCTTCCGGGTCGCGGAAGAAAACGGCAGGTCGGCGGCTGCGCGCTGTGAGTATGCCCGGTAGCCGTCGCCGCGTCACCGGTTAACGGTCGCTTACTTGTAACGGATGGAGAACATGTCCTCCGGGTGCGCCCTGGGGGCGGCGGAAAAGCAGTGGAGCCCGGCCGTGGGGCCGGGCTCCTTCTGCTGTGCCGTCGGGTCAGACCAGGCCGAGGCGGGTGACCAGCATGGCCACCACCACGACCAGGACCCAGCCGGCGATGTTCTCGACGAGGCTGTTGTCGTCGTCGTCCTTCGGGCCGCCGGTGAGGGTGCGGGTCAGGGTGGCAGTCGCTGCGCTCATGGTGTCTCGCTCGGGTCGCGTGCGGTGGAGGATCCCCCCGGCGCCCGGCCGCGCGGCCGGATTCCGTATCCCCACCATGCCATCGCCCGGGGCCCCCCGGGCGGAGACCTTGGTCACAAGATCGCAGGTCAGCGCTCCGGGAGGCCCTTGCCGGGGGTCGTCAGCGGATGCCGACGGCCTCCAGCGCGCGCCGCTGGGCGGGCGTGGGGTGCGCCGGGAAGTACAGGTAGCAGACGCCGCCCGTGCCGGAGGAGACCTTGCCGCTGGCGTTGTACCGCTTGGTGCGGAGCCAGATGTTCTCCCACTCGGCCCGCTTGTAGACGCGGCGGACCGCCTCGTTGCTCGGCGAGGCCGGGTCGTTGGCGATGACGTCGCCCTCGGCGGTGAAGCCGATCACCGTCATCAGGTGGCCCGAGGTGCCGTAGCCCGCGCCGGTGAGCTCGGTGGCGAGGAAGGACTGCGACGTTATGGCCGGGATGCCCGCGGCGACCAGCGTCTCCAGGTCGGTGAGCGACTCCAGCCGGGTCACCACGCCCTGCAGCCCGGGGTAGGTGGCGGCGTAGGCGGCGTTGAACGGCCAGTTGCCACAGCCGTCGTACTGGAAGTCGAAGGTGTGGCGCGCCGCGTGGCAGACCTGCGGGTCGGCGAACTCCGGGTTCACCCAGGCGAGCTGCTCGGCGGTGGGCCTGCGGCCCCAGTACTCGATGATCATCTGCGAGGAGGTGGGGCTGCACCAGGCCTCGCCGCCGTTGTCGTACTCGGGGTACTGGCCGACGTGGGTGTTCTGCGAGTAGCGCGGCACCGGCAGCTCGCGGGCGACCCGCGGGGTGGAGGCGGGGACGGTGAAGCGGTCCGGGACGTCGGAGCCCATCGCGCCCAGCCGCCAGACCGTGGGCGTGGCCTTCGAGCCCGGACGGCGGTAGAGGGTGAGGCGCAGCCGGTAGGAGACCAGGCGCAGGCCGGTGGAGGCGTCGTCGACGGAGAAGGTGTCGGTCCAGATCGTGCTCTTGCCGTCGGTCTGGTCGTCCACCGAGGTGCGGCGGATGTCCTGGTCGCCGGCGGCCCAGCGGCCCATCACGTACCAGGGGGTGTCGGTGCCGTCGTTGTAGGCGCCCTGCAGCTCGACCTGGATCCAGGTGCCGTCCGGGGTGTCGGCGTTCCAGCTGGGGATCACCTCGGTGGCGGGAACCTTGAGCCGGTGGGGCTGCGAGGTCCAGGTGGCGTACTCCCAGGAGGCGGTGGTCCCGGTGTGCGGGTCGGTGTAGTCGCTCACGCCCGCGGGGGTGGCGATGACGATGCCCGGGCGGGCGCCGGCCACGGGCCGCACGCCGCGGGCGCGGCCCTCGGACCAGTCGGCGTAGGTGACCCAGGCCCGGTTGTCCACCAGCCCCTTGACCTTGGCCGCGGCGGCGCCCGTGCCGGCGTCGGCGGCGTCCGTCGGGGCCGCGGTCGCGGGAACCGCGGCGGCCCCGGTGACCGCCACGGCGACCGCCGCGGCGAGAACGGTTCTGCGGGACGGCTGCTGTGCTCTGCTGCTCATGGCTGATCGGCCCCCTGGGGTGTGTGTCAGGTGACGGTGTCCGCGGCACCGGCCCCCACTATGGCCATGCGATCCGCCGCTGATCCAGTACCTCGGCCGTTCCCGGTCCGACAATATTGGTATGGACCTCTGGCGGATGCACCGGCGCGGGGCCGAGCGGGGAGACGGCCGGACCTAGAGTGGAGGCGTGTCCGAAGCCCTCGCCGCCGCGTTGCTGCGGCTGCCCCCTTCCTGCGGCCCGGTCCGGCTGATCGGCGTCGACGGGCACGCGGGTTCCGGCAAGAGCACCTTCGCGGACCGCCTGTCCCGGGCTCTCGGCGGCGCCCCGGTCCTCCATCTCGACGACGTCGCCACCCACGAGGAGCTGTTCTCCTGGACCGGGCGGCTCGCCTCCCAGGTGCTGGAGCCACTGCGGGCGGGCCGCGCGGCCCGGTACGCGCCCTACGACTGGACCGCCCGCCGCTTCGGCGCCCCCCGCCTCCTGCCGCCCGCGCCGGCGGTGCTGCTCGAGGGCGTCGGCGCGGGGCGCCGGGAGCTGCGTCCGCACCTGGCACGGCTGATCTGGATGGACCTGCCGGCCGAGGAGTCCTGGCGACGCGGCCGCCGCCGGGACGGCGAGGAACAGCGGGCGTTCTGGGACGGCTGGGAGGCGGCCGAGCGCGCGCACTTCGCGCGCGACCCCTCGCGTCCCCACGCACACCTACTGGTCCGTCAACTGGGTTCGGGGTATCGGTTGTCGGAGGGTGCGACCTCCACTTTTCTCACGTTCGGTGACGAGTCGTCGGCGCCCCGCGAACACCCCTTCCAGCACCCGGGACACGACGCCCGGCCGTGACGTCGGGACGGGTTGACCCCGGGGCCGTGCAGGTCTTACGTTCTCCATGCGCGGCCGGTGAACGACCGCTCATGGACGCGAAGCCCCCGGTTGTTCCCCCGTGACCGGGGGCTTCGTTCTGCCCCGGCCCAACCTCACGGGCGCCCCGCACCCCCTCACGCTCACCGTCCGTGACCGCGCGATCCCGCAGCGATGCGCCGGTGGTGCTCCACGCGCCCTCACTTCGCCCTTCGGGCCCCGTCGACCCCATGGGTACGATGCCTTCGGTGCGTCCGTCGGTCCGCCGCCGCATGGCCAACCGGGGCCGGTGGCCGGGCGGTTCGGCCGAGGCGGTCACCGGGGCCGGCCCGGTGGCGAGGGGACGGGGGCACGGTTTGTGGGGGACGACGACGTGAGGGAATTCGGCACGCGGGGCCCCGGCTCCCCCGCCGATCTGGCCTGGCTGCGAGGGGTGGACGCCTACGCCATGGGCGCCTACCCGCAGGCGGAGGAGGAGTTCCGCACCGCGGTGCGGCTGGACCCCGGCATGGCGGACGCGTGGCTGGGCCTGCACGCCCTGCGGGTGGACACCACGACGGCGCTGCTGCGGATGCACCAGCACGGCGACCGTTTCGGCGAGCAGCGCACCCGGCACGGCAGGCCGCTCAACTCCTGGTACTGGCTGGGCTGGTGGGTGCAGCCGGTGCTGGAGAGCGGCCGGGACCTGCTGCTGGCGTACGCCTCGCACTGGCTGGACGGCCGCCACGTGCCCGAACTCGACAGGGCGCTCGGCTCGTTACCGCCGGCCGCCTCGGACGCCCAGGTCCGGTTCCTGCACGCCTGCCGCGCCTACCTGGTCAAGGACTGGGACCAACTGGTGCGGCACACGGAGCCGTTGCTGGACGACCCGGCGCTGGGCATCGAGGCCAGGCTCTTCGGCGGGATGGCCCGGGTGCGGCTGGAGATGTACGGGCAGGCCGAGCCGCTGCTGTCGGCCGCGCTGATGCGGTGCCGCAGCGAGCAGCCGCAGCGCAAGGAGCTGCGGTACTGGCTGGCCCGCGCCCACGAGGGCACCGGCCGGACCGCCGCCGCCCTGCCCCTGTACCGCGCGGTGCACCACGTCGATCCCTCGTTCATGGACACCTCGGCCCGGCTCGCGGCCATCTCCGAAGGGGACGGCTGGGACGAGGACGCGGAGCTCGGCATTGACGGCTACGCGGGTTTCCCCCTCTCCCCCGCCGGCGAGGGCGCGGAGGGCCTGGACCCGATGGCCGGGACGGCGGGACGGGACGTGGGGGTGAAGGTCTCCGACCCGGACCCCGGCACCACGCCGCTGTCCTCGCCGGACACGGTGCGCGAGAAGGCGTTCGCCCCGCTCCGGCACGTCCCCTCGGGGCCCGCCGATCCGGCGCTGCTGGAGGAGGCGCTGGCCGAGCTGGAGCGCATGGTCGGTCTGGAGCCGGTGAAGCGGCAGGTCAAGGCGCTGTCGGCACAGCTGAACATGGCGCGCCTGCGGGCCGACCAGGGGCTGCCGGTACGGCCCCCGAAGCGGCACTTCGTCTTCTCCGGGCCGTCGGGAACGGGCAAGACCACGGTGGCCCGGATACTCGGACGGGTCTTCTACGCGCTGGGGCTGCTCGGCGGGGACCACCTGGTCGAGGCGCAACGGGCCGACCTGGTGGGCGAGTTCCTCGGCCAGACCGCCGTGAAGGCCAACGAGCTGATCGACTCCGCGCTGGGCGGGGTGCTGTTTGTCGACGAGGCGTACTCGCTGGTCAACACCGGGTACGGCAAGGGCGACGCCTACGGCGACGAGGCCCTGCAGGTGCTGCTGAAGCGGGCCGAGGACAACCGGGACCATCTGGTGGTGATACTCGCCGGCTACCCCGAGGGCATGGACCGGCTGCTGGCCGCCAACCCCGGTCTGTCCTCCCGCTTCACCACCCGGGTGGACTTCCCCTCCTACCGGCCCGACGAGCTGTGCGCGATCGGCGAGGTGCTGGCCGAGGAGAACAAGGACGTCTGGGACGCGGAGGCGCGGGAGGAACTGCTGTCCATCAGCGCCTACGTGGTCGAGCAGGGGTGGATCGACGAGCTGGGCAACGGGCGGTTCCTGCGCACCCTGTACGAGAAGAGCTGCGCCTACCGCGACCTGCGGCTGTCGGCGATTCCGCAGGACACGGAGCTGTCCCGGGAGGACCTGTCGACGCTGCGGCTGGCGGACCTGATGCAGGCGTACGGGGAGGTCCTCGCGGGACGCGAACCGGCGTCCGGCGACGAGTGACGCGAGCGGGCCCCTGCCCTGGAAGCTCCCGCGGGAGGGCACGGTGCGCCCTCCCGCGGGAGCTTCCTCTCAGGCTGCCCACCGGTGGGCTCAGGACGCCAACCGGTGGGCCGGGTCACGGACCTCGCCGACCAGGAGCTCCAGGACGTCCTCCAGCGCGACCAGGCCGAGCGCGCGGCCCGAGCCGTCGGTGACCGCCGCGAGGTGGGCGGCGGCCCGGCGCATCACGGTGAGCGCGTCGTCCAGCGGGAGACCGGCGGGCAGCTCCGTCATCGGGCGGCGGGCCCTCGGGGGGACCGGCCCGTCGGCGTCGTCCAGGTCCAGGACGTCCTTGACGTGCAGGTAGCCCAGGAAGACGCCGCCCTCCCCCACCACCGGGAACCGCGAGTACCCGGTGCGCGCGGTGAGGCCGACCACCTCCCCCGGGGTGACCGAGGGGCCGACGGTGACCAGGGACTCGCGCGGCAGCAGCACGTCCGTGACCGGACGCGAGCCCAGTTCGAGGGCGTCCTCGAGCCGTTCGGCGTCCTCCGGGTCGAGCAGGCCGGCCTGGCCCGCGTCCTCGACCAGCCGGTTGAGCTGCTCGCTGGTGAAGACCGCCTCGACCTCGTCCTTGGGCTCGACCCGGAACAGCCGCAGGACCGCGCCCGCGCAGGCCCCGAGCGCCGCGGTGACGGGGCCGCACAGCCGCGCGAAGGCGACCAGTCCGGGTCCCAGCCACACCGCGGCCCTCTCGGGCGCCGCCATGGCCAGGTTCTTGGGCACCATCTCGCCGATCACCAGGTGGAAGAAGACCACCACGGCGAGGGCGAGGACGTAGCCCAGCGGATGGATCATGGCGTCCGGCACCCGGAGGGCCGTGAACACCGGCTCCAGCAGGTGCGCCAGGGTCGGCTCGGCTACCGCGCCCAGGGTGAGCGAGCAGACGGTGATGCCGAACTGGGCGGCGGCCATCATGCGGGGCAGGTGCTCCAGGCCGTACAGGACCTGCCGGGCGCGGGCGGTGCCGAGCGGTTCGATCTGGCTGCGGCGCACCGAGACCAGCGCGAACTCGGCTCCGACGAAGAAGCCGTTGCCCAGCACCAGCAGGGCCGCGAAGAGCAGTTGCAGCGCGCTCATCGGGCGGCCTCCGCCAGGTGCTGTGCGGCCGGCCGGTCCTCGGCGGAGGGTGCGGCACCGGAGGCCGCCTCCGGCACCACGGCCGGGGACGGGGCGGCCGGCACGGCGGCCACCGCTCCGGCCTTCAGCAGCCGGACCCGCTCGGCCCGGTTGTGCCCGACCTGGAGGACCCGCAGCCGCCAGCCCGGCAGCTCGACGGTGTCCCCCACGGCCGGGATCCGCCCGAGGAGGACGGCGACCAGTCCGGCCACCGTCTCGTAGGGGCCCTCCGGCGGCCGCAGTCCGGCCCGTCCCAGCAGGTCGATCCGGCAGGCGCCGTCGGCGTCCCAGGCGGGCGCGCCGTCCTCCGCGGGGACGGGGGCCAGCTCGGGCACGTCCAGCCCGTCGTGCTCGTCGCGGACCTCGCCGACCAGTTCCTCGACGATGTCCTCCAGGGTGACCACGCCGGCCGTGCCGCCGTACTCGTCGACGACCACCGCGATCGGCTGCTCGGTGCGCAGCCGGGTCAGCAGGGGCCGCACCGGGAGGGTCTCGGGAACCAGCAGCGCGGGCCGGCACAGGCGGGTCACCGGGGTGCGCAGGCGCTCCGCGGCGGGGACGGCGAGCGCGTCCTTGAGGTGGGCCATGCCGACGATCTCGTCGATCCGTTCCCGGTAGACGGGGAAGCGGGAGAGGCCGGTGGCCCGGGTCAGGTTGATCACGTCCTCGGCGGTCGCCGAGGCCTGCAGGGCGGCGACGCGCACCCGCGGGGTCATCACGTGCTGGGCGGTCAGGTCGCCCAGGGAGAGGGTGGACAGGGTGCGCACGAACAGGTCCGCGGTGTCCTGTTCGAGGGTGCCGGCCCGGGCGGAGTGCCGGGCCAGCGAGACCAGCTCGCCCGGGGTGCGGGCGGAGGCGAGTTCCTCCGCGGGCTCGAAGCCCAGGGCGCGCACCAGCCGGTTGGCGACCGTGTTCAGCCCGGCGATCACCGGGCGGAAGAGGCGGGCGAACCGGTGCTGGGGCCCGGCCACGAAGCGGGCGACCTGGAGCGGCCGGGAGACGGCCCAGTTCTTGGGCACCAGCTCGCCGATCACCATCTGCACCGCGGAGGCGAGCAGCATGCCCACCGCCACGCAGACGCCGGGGACGACGCCCTCGGGCAGCCCGGCCGCGGTGAACGGGCCGTGCAGCAGTTCGGCGAGCGCGGGTTCGGCGAGCATGCCGACGACCAGGGAGGTGATGGTGATGCCGAGCTGGGTCCCGGAGAGCTGGAAGGAGAGTTCCCTGAGGGAGTCGACCACGCGGCGGGCACGCCGGTCGCCCTCGGCGGCCGCGCGCTCCGCCTCGGGGCGGTCGACGGTCACCAGGCCGAACTCGGCGGCCACGAAGAAGCCGTTGGCCAGGATCAGCAGGAAGGCGGCTGCCAGGAGCAGCAGGGGGATGGTCATGTGGCCGCCGCCTCCGCGATGCCGCGGAACGGGTCCGCGTCAGGTCGGGCAGGGGCGGCGCAAGTACTGCAGGACGGTCCGTCCATCGCCGGAGTCAGTCACTCCTCGGATCGCAGGAGCCCCCGGGGTGCCGGCCGGCGGGCCGGGCTGGGCTCGGGGGCGGAGGCGTCACCGTGACGCCCCGGCTGACAGGTTAATCAACACAGGGCCGTCCGCGGCAGGGGTGACTGCGCCGTGCGGGGGTGCCGGTGCTTCCGCGCGCCCCCACGGGCGGTTCCGCCTCAGGTGGGGCGGACCGCCGTCCTGGCCTCCACCAGGGCCCGCAGGGCGCGGGCGTCGCGCAGCGCCTGTTCCCTGGCCACGCCCGGCTGGATGCCCAGGACGGGCAGGCTGGTGCCGTCGGAGAGGTCGAGGAAGACCCACGGGTCGCCGGGCCGCAGCCGGACCTGGAGGATCTCCGCCCACTCCAGCCGCCGGCGGGAGGCGATGTTGACCACCGTGACGCAGGTCTCCTCGGCGTGCACCCGGGGCCGGGCCAGCATCCACAGGACGCCGAATGCCAGTGCGCCGGTGAACACGAAGCTGAGCCGCTCCCCCACGCCGAGGTGGGGCAGCAGCAGGGCCACGACGGTCAGCACCACGAACATCACGGCGCCCAGCGCCAGCAGCACCGCGCGGGTGCGGCCGGGCCGGAAGGTGACGGGGAGCGCGGGCAGGTCCGTCGTGGTCATGCGGTGTCCTCGGTGTGCTCGGTCTCCTCGGAGCGGGCCCGCCCCCGGGATCGCCGGGGGCGCGGCGGCTCAGAGGCGGCAGGCGTGGATGGCGGTGGTCAGGATGGCGCGGGCGCCGATGTCGTAGAGGTCGTCCATGATCCTCTGCGCGTCGGCGGAGGGCACCATGGCGCGGACCGCGACCCAGCCCTCGTTGTGCAGCGGGGAGACGGTCGGGGACTCGAGGCCGGGGGTGAGCGCGACGGCCTTCTCCAGCTGCTCGACGCGGCAGTCGTAGTCCATCATCACGTAGGTCCGGGCCACCAGGACGCCCTGCAGGCGGCGCAGGAACTGCTGGACCTTGGGCTCGTCGGCGGGGGCGCCGGTGCGGCGGACCACCACGGCCTCGGACTTCATGATCGGGTCGCCGAAGACCTCGAGCCCCGCGTTGCGCAGCGAGGTGCCGGTCTCCACGACGTCCGCGATGACCTCGGCGACGCCCAGCTCGATGGCCGTCTCGACCGCGCCGTCCAGGTGGACCACGGAGGCGTTCACGCCCTGCTCGGCCAGGTACTTGTCGACGATGCCCTCGTAGGAGGTGGCGACGGTCTTGCCGGAGAGGTCCGACAGGTCCGTCACGGCGCCGGGCCTGGCGGCGAACCGGAAGGTGGAGCGGGCGAAGCCGAGCGGGAGGATCTCCTCGGCGTCCGCGCCGGAGTCGATCAGCAGGTCGCGGCCGGTGACGCCGATGTCGAGGCGGCCGGAGGAGACGTAGATCGCGATGTCGCGGGGGCGGAGGTAGAAGAACTCCACCTCGTTGACCGGGTCGACGACCCGCAGCTCCTTGGACTCGCGGCGCTGCTGGTAGCCGGCCTCATGCAGCATCGCCGCCGCAGGCCCGGAGAGGGAACCCTTGTTGGGGACGGCGATGCGCAGCATGAAACGGCTTCCTTCGGTCGACGTCGGGTGACGTGGGAGGTGGGACGAACAGGGCGTGCGGACGAACAGGGGGAACCGGCGCCGCGGAAGGCGGCGCGGCGGGGGCGTGCGAAGACGGGGAAGGCGCGGAAACGGGCCTAGAGATGGGCGTACACGTCGTCCAGGGAGATGCCGCGGGCGACCATCATCACCTGGACGTGGTACAGCAGCTGCGAGATCTCCTCGGCGGCGGCTTCCTTGCCCTCGTACTCGGCGGCCATCCACACCTCGGCCGCCTCTTCGACCACCTTCTTGCCGATGGCATGGACACCCTTGTCCACCAGTTCGGCGGTGCGGGAGGTGGCGGGGTCGCCGTGCTCGGCCTTGTGCCGGAGCTCCGTGAAGAGCTCCTCGAAAGTCTTCTTGGCGTCATTGTTAACCGACATGGTGACCCCACCCTACGCGCCCCCGCGACACGTCACCGCCAGGGTTCAGATACTGAACGCAGGGTGGTCGCGGTGGAGACCGCGGCGGTCACCGCCTCGTGCCCCTTGTCCTCGTTCGAGCCGGGCAGTCCGGCGCGGTCCAGCGCCTGCTCCTCGGTGTCGCAGGTGAGCACGCCGAACCCGACGGGGACGCCGGTGTCCACCGAGACCTGGACGAGCCCCCGGGTGACGCCCTCGCACACGTAGTCGAAGTGCGGGGTGCCGCCGCGGATGACGACGCCCAGGGCGATGACCGCGTCGTAGCCGCGCTGCGCCAGCACCTTGGCGACCACCGGGAGCTCGAAGCTGCCCGGGACGCGCAGCAGCGTCGGCTCGGTGATGCCGAGCTCGGTCAGGGCGCGCAGGGCGCCGTCGACCAGTCCGTCCATGACCTTCTCGTGCCACTGCGCCGCGACGACGGCGACCCGGAGGTCTCCGCAGTTCTCGACGGTCAGTTCGGGTGCGCCCTTGCCGCTCACGTTCTCTCCTGGGGTGCTTCGGGGTGGGATGGGGGACGGATGGTGGTGGACCGGTGGGTCACTGGTCGCCGCAGCCGGCCACCGCGCCGTCCTGGTCGAGCCAGGGCAGGTCGTGGCCCATCCGGTCGCGCTTGGTGCGCAGGTACCGGACGTTGTGCTCGCCGGCCTGCACGGGCATCGGGATCCGGGAGAGGATCTCCATGCCGTGGCGGGCGAGGGCGTCGGTCTTGTCGGGGTTGTTGGTCATCACGCGCACGGTCCGGGCGCCGAGGTCGGCGAGGATCTGCGCGCCGGCCCCGTAGTCCCGGGCGTCGGCGGGCAGGCCGAGCTCGAGGTTGGCGTCGAGGGTGTCGTGGCCGCGTTCCTGCAGTTCGTAGGCGCGCAGCTTGGACATCAGGCCGATGCCGCGGCCCTCGTGCCCGCGCAGGTAGACCAGCACCCCGCGGCCCGCCTCGTGGATGCGTTCCAGCGAGGCCTCCAGCTGGGGTCCGCAGTCGCAGCGCAGCGAGTGGAAGACGTCGCCGGTGAGGCACTCCGAGTGCAGCCGCACCAGCAGGTCCCGGCCCTCGCCGATGTCCCCGTGGACCAGGGCGACGTGCTCGACGCCGTCGACGGTGGAGCGGTAGCCGTAGGCGGTGAAGTCGCCGAAGCGGGTGGGCAGGCGCACCTGGGCCTCGCGGCGCACGGTGGGCTCGGCGGAGCGCCGGTAGGCGATCAGGTCCTCGATGGAGACGATGGTCAGCCCGTGCTTGCGCGCGAAGGGCACCAGGTCGGGCAGCCGCAGCATCCGGCCGTCCTCCCCGGCGATCTCCACGATGACGCCGGCGGGCCGCTTCCCGGCGAGCCGGGCCAGGTCGACGGCGGCCTCGGTGTGGCCGGGGCGCTCGAGTACGCCGCCGGGGCGGGCGCGCAGCGGGAAGACGTGGCCGGGGCGCACGAAGTCGTCCGGTCCGGCCGTGCCGCCGGCCAGCAGGCGCAGGGTGGCGGCGCGGTCCTCGGCGGAGATGCCGGTGGTGACGCCGTGCGCGGCGGTGGCGTCCACGGAGACGGTGAACGCGGTCTTCATGGACTCGGTGTTCGCCTCGTCCTGCACCATCTGCGGCAGGCGCAGGCGGTCGAGCTCGTCGGCCTCCATGGGGGCGCAGATCAGCCCGCGGCACTCGCTCATCATGAAGGCCACGACCTCGGGGGTGGCCGCCTCGGCGGCGATCACCAGGTCGCCCTCGTTCTCGCGGTTCTCGTCGTCGACGACCACCACGGGGCGGCCGGCCGCGATGTCCGCGATCGCCTGCTCGACGGGATCGAGGGCGAGGATCAGTGCGTCGGGGTCCTCGGGGTGGCGGGGGTTCGGGGTCCAGGCGGGTGCCGTCATGCCGGCGTTCCTTCCAGAGCGGGTCGCTGGGCTGCGCGGGAGCGGATCCACCAGTCGCGCATGCCCCACAGGACGAGTGCCCCGTAGACGAGATAGATGAGACCGGAGAAGGCGAGACCGCCCGCGAAGTTCAGCGGGACGCCGACCAGGTCGACCAGGAGCCAGGCGAACCAGAACTCGACCATGCCCTTGGCCTGCGCGTACATGGCGACCAGGGTGCCGACGAAGATGTAGGCGTCGGCCCAGGGGCTCCAGGACAGGGTGGGGAACAGCGTGAACAGCCCGCCGACAGCGAGGGTTCCGATCAGGGCGCCCGCGACCAGCGCGGCGCGCTCGCCCGGGGTCGCGAAGCGGACCTGGACGGCGCCGTCCGCGGAGGTCCTGCGGCCCAGCTGCCAGGCGCGCCAGCCCCAGACGGCCACCGCGACGACCACCAGCTGCTTGCCGACGCCGCCCGCCTGCTGCACGGATATGTTCGCGGCGATCAGCACCAGGCCGGAGACCAGCTGCAGCGGCCAGGTCCAGACGTTGCGCCGCCAGCCGAGGGCGAGCGCGAGGAGGCCCAGGGTGTTGCCGATCAGGTCGGACCAGATGATGTCCTGCCCGAGGACGGTGAACGCCTCCGCGTTGAGCCCGTTCACCGGTCGCCCTCCGTCCGGCCCGCGAGGGTGAGCCGCTCCACGTACTTGGCGACGACGTCCACCTCGAGGTTGACCGGGTCGCCGGCCTTCTTGGCGCCGAGCGTGGTCAGCGCGAGGGTGGTGGGGATGAGGCTGACGGTGAAGAAGTCCTGGCCGGCCTCGACGACGGTGAGGCTGATGCCGTCGACGGTGATGGACCCCTTGCCGACCACGTAGCGGGACAGCTCGGCGGGCAGCGAGATCCGGACGACCTCCCAGTGCTCGGAGGCCTGGCGGTCCAGGATCGTGCCCGTGCCGTCGACGTGGCCCTGCACGATGTGCCCGCCCAGGCGGCCCCCGACGGGGGTGGGGCGTTCGAGGTTGACGCGCGATCCCACGGTCAGCGCGCCGAGGCTGGACCGCTTGAGGGTCTCGGCCATGACGTCCGCGGTGAACTCGTCGCCCTCGTGCTCGACGACGGTGAGGCAGACTCCGTTGACGGCGATCGAGTCGCCGTGTTTGGCGCCCTCGGTGACGACGGGGCCTCGCAGCCGGAACCGTGCGGCGTCGTCGAGCTGCTCGACGGCCGTCACCTCACCCAGCTCTTCGACGATGCCGGTGAACACTTCCCGGGTCCTCCTGCCGTGACGGGCACGGACTCCGGGGCTGCCGACGACGGCAGGACATACGGGCACACGGTTCGCACCGTGTACGGCTCGACCACGTACGAAACGCCGGACGGGAAGGGACCACGGGCGCACGCCTGCCGACCGCGCCCAGGGCACGGCCAGGACGACGACCCGCGGGCGACCACCCGCTCCGACGGCCCGGCACGGTCGTGCCTGCCCGTCGCGCACTGCCTCCCATCCGGACTTTAACCGTCGGTCCAGGAATTTCACCTGGTCAGCCGACCGCTGGAGGCGGCCGGGTCGCGGACTGTAACCGCCGGTTCGGATTTTCACCGACCCCGGAGTGCGCTGTTGGTCATTGATCTGACACGCCCAGTGTGCCATGTCACCCGGTGCCCGCAGAAGGCCCCCTCTGTGGACTGACTCACATTGGGTGGTCGCTCACGTGTACGGTCAGATCGGTGCACGGTGCACCGGATCGCCCCCGGGGAGGGACCGCGTGTCCGACACGTCGACCGGTCGGCCGGCCTACGGAGCAGGTCAGGTACGGAAGGCCCGCTACGCGGTGGCCACGGTGTTCGCGGTGCACGGCGCGGTGGCGGGATCGTTCGCCTCCCGGGTGCCCTGGGTCGCGGACCACGCGTCGGTGAGCGCGGGACAGCTGGGTCTGGCGCTGGCGATGCCCGCGCTGGGCGCCTCGCTGGCGATGCCGCTGGCCGGCCGGATCACGCACGTACTGGGCGCCCGGGCGGCGCAACGGATGCTGCTCGCGGCGTGGACGCTCACCCTGGTGCTGCCCGGCCTCGCCCCGAACCTCCTCGCCCTGTGCCTGGCCCTCTTCACGTTCGGCGCCACCGCAGGGATGGCGGACGTGGTGATGAACGCGAGCGGCGTGGAGGTGGAGAACCTCCTGGACCGGTCGATCATGTCCGGACTGCACGGCATGTGGAGCACGGGCGCGCTGCTGGGCTCGGCGGGCGGCACCCTCGCCGCGCACCTGGAGGCGGACGGGCGTCTGCACTTCATGATCGCTTCCGCGGTCCTGACCGTGGCCGGCCTGGTGGCTTGTTCCTGGCTGCTGGACATCCGGTCCGCGGTGGACGAGGAACCGCCGCCGCGGTTCGCGCTGCCGCCGCGTTCCGCGCTGCTGATCGGCGCGATCGGCTTCTGCGCGGTCTTCGCCGAAGGCGCCAGCCTCGACTGGTCGGCGGTCTACCTGCGCGACGTCCTCGGGTCCTCGGCGACCCTGGCCGCCGCCTGCACCACCGGTTTCACCCTGACCATGGCGCTGGCCCGGTTCGCCGGCGACCCGGTGGTCGACCGCTTCGGCGCCGTGCGCTCGGTGCGGGTGAGCGGCGCGCTGGCCGCGCTCGGCGGGGTGCTGGTGGTCCTCGCCCCGCACCCGGCGGTCGCCATGACCGGGTTCGCGCTGCTGGGTCTGGGCATCGCCGTGGTCGTGCCGCTGTGCTTCGCGGCCGCCGGCCGCAGCGGCCCCAACCCGAGCCAGGCCATCGCGGGCGTCGCCACCATCACCTACACCTCGGGGCTGGTCGCCCCCGGGGCGATCGGCGCGCTGGCCGAGGCCACCAGCCTGGTGGTGTCGTTCGCCCTGGTGACGCTGCTCGCCTGCGGGGTGGCCGGCTTCGCCGGGGTGCTGCGCGCGGGGGACCGTGAGCGGGGAGCGGGACCGGCGGGCGGATCCGGCCCGGGTCCGGCGTCGGGGAAGGGCGAGCGGACCGGGGTGTCCGGTGCGTCCCGGGCCTCGGAGCATCCCGCGGGGTGATCGCTGTCGCCATCCGCCACAATGATGCGGACAGCGATCCTCCGGTTGAACAGAATCGATCAGGCCCGGAGATCTAGGGAACCCCAGAAAGCGGAACATCTATGGACCTCGGCGTGCGCTGGAAACTGCACGGCGACGGGCGTACGCCCGCACCCGGAGCAGTGGTACGCCCGGACGAACGGCTCTCCTGGCCGCGGACCGCCGGGCTCGGCGCGCAGCACGTGGTCGCCATGTTCGGCGCCTCGTTCGTGGCTCCCATCCTGATGGGCCTGGACCCGAACCTGGCGATCATGATGTCGGGCGTCGCGACGATCATCTTCCTGCTGGTGACCCGCGGCCGGGTGCCCAGCTACCTCGGCTGCTCGCTCTCCTTCGTGGGCGTTGCCGCGGTGATCCGCGCCCAGGGCGGCTCCAGCGCCACCGTGACCGGCGCGGTGTTCTGCGTCGGCGTGGCGCTCTTCCTGGTCGGTCTGGCGGTCCAGAAGTTCGGCGCCCGCATCATCCACGCGGCGATGCCGCCGGTGGTCACCGGCGCCGTCGTGATGCTGATCGGCTTCAACCTCGCCCCGGTCACCGCCACCACCTACTGGCCGCAGGACCAGTGGGTGGCGCTGCTGACCATGCTGTTCACCGGCTTCGCGGTGATCGCCCTGCGGGGTTTCTGGTCACGCGTCGCGATCTTCCTGGGCCTGATCTTCGGCTACGGGATCTCCTGGCTGTTCGACGCCGTCTTCGGCCAGATCCACTCCGCCGACGCCGCCGGCAAGGTCGTCGACCACTGGCGCCTGGACCTCTCCGGGGTGCGGGACGCCGCCTGGTTCGGCCTGCCCGACTTCCACGGCCCGGCGTTCGACTGGTCCGCGATCCTGGTGGCGCTGCCCGTGGTGATCGCCCTGATCGCCGAGAACACCGGCCACATCAAGGCCGTCGGTGAGATGACCGGCGACCCGATGGACGACAAGCTGGGCAAGGCGATCTCCGCCGACGGCATCGGCTCGATGCTGTCCACCGCGGTGGGCGGCCCGCCGAACACCACCTACTCCGAGAACATCGGCGTGATGGCGGCGACCCGGGTCTACTCGACGGCCGCCTACTGGGCCGCCGCCTGCTTCGCCCTGCTGTTCGGCCTGTGCCCCAAGTTCGGCGCGGTCGTGGCGGCCATCCCGGGCGGCGTCCTGGGCGGCATCACGGTGATCCTCTACGGCATGATCGGCCTGCTGGGCGCGCAGATCTGGCTCAACGGCGGGGTCGACCTGCGCAACCCGCTCAACCTGGTGCCGGCCGCGGCGGGCATCATCATCGGCGTCGGCAACGTCTCCATGAAGATCACCGACACCTTCACCCTGAGCGGCATCGCGCTGGGCACCCTGGTCGTCATCACCGGCTACCACGCGCTGCGCGTGTTCGCCCCGGCCCACATGAAGACGCAGGAGCCGCTGCTCGACGAGGGCACCTCCCGGTACGACGCCGGCTCCTCCCCGAAGGGCGAGGACGGCGAGGGCGGTCAGCGCGCCAGTTCGTAGGCGTAGTCGGGGCTGAAGGCGCCGGCCTGACCCCGGCAGCCGTCGGACTCGCCCGGCAGCTTCACCCACAGATAGGCGTCGACACGGGCCTCGCCCGGGGAGAGCGCGGGCGCCCGGCCGACCTTACGGCCGGCCGGGTCGCACCACTTCCCCTCGGGCGGAGGCCCGTTGCCGTTGCGGCTGGTGTCGATCACCGCGCCGTGGCTCGCCGGGGCGCCCATCGCCTCCAGCACCTGGCGGACGTACCGGACCTCGTCCGCGGTGGCGCGGAAGTTGGAGACGTTGCTGAAGATCCCGTCCGAGGACCGGGGCGAGTCCGCGCCCGCCCGGCGCAGCAGCGCGGCCTGCTGGGCCGCGGAGTTCCAGCCGGAGTGCCCGGCGTCGTAGTAGACGCGGGCGCGCGGCGCGACCCGCTTGACGACCCGCCCGGCCCGGGCCAGCGAGGCGAAACGGTCGGCCCGGTCGCTCTCGGAGAGGCAGTGGGACTGGGCGATCGCGTCGGGCTCCAGGATCACGATCACCTCGCCGGTGCCGAGGCCGGAGGCGAACCGGTCGATCCAGCCGTCGTAGGCGTCGAGGTCCTGGGCGCCCCCGGCCGAGTACTGCCCGCAGTCCCGGTCCGGGATCGTGTAGGCGACCAGCACCGGCACCCGGCCCTGCGCGGCGGCGCGTGAGGTGACGGCGCGGACCCGGGCGGCGACCGTGGTGGCGTCGGGGTCGGCGAACCAGACGGCGGCGGGGCGGGAGGCGATCCGCCGCGCGATCACCGGGCGGCGCCGGTCCTGCGGGTTCTGCCGCACCCACTCCCCCACCTGGGAGTCGGGATGCAGGTACAGCCGCCCGCCTCCGGCGGCCCGCGGTGAAGGGCTCGGCCTCGGCCGGGGCGAGGAGGTCGACGCGATCTGCGGCGGGGCGGACGGGGACGCCGTGCGTTCCCGGGGCGAGGGCGCGGCCACCGCGTCCGCGCGCCCGTCGGGGGGCGAGGGCGGGGTGTCCGAGGCTGCCTGGGCCACCAGGCCCGCCGTCAGGGCGACGGCGGCCACCCCCGCGGACGCCGCGAGCAGGAGCCCTCTGCGGCGCCGGGCGCGTCGCTGCGGTGGCTGCCCCGCCTGACCCGATCGGTCCACGAGTGGTGCTCCCCCATGGTGCTGAGTTGCTCCGGCGTCATCGCGCCGTGGCCCGCGTCCCCCGCAGGGAGGAAGCAACCGGCACGGCGGCCTCGCGGTCAGCCTAGGACTGCGACGCTGCTCCCATGGCCCGGATGACGAAAATGTCGCCCCCCTTTGACACGGTGGGCTGCGCACCGCTACGCGCGGTTGACGCCGTGCTCGAACGGCTGCGCGCGCTGGACGCCTCGCTGCACCCGCGGGACGGCGTCGCCGTCTTCAACCGGGTGTACCTGACGGTGACCTCGGAGTTCGCCGAACTGCTCGGCGACGGCCGCTTCCCCGACCGCCGGTCGGCGTCCGCGCTCGGCACGCTGTTCGCCGAGCGCTACCTGGCGGTCGCCGACACCGACCGCGGCGGCGGCCGGCTGCCGGCCTGCTGGCGCCCGCTGTTCCGGCTGCGCGGTCATCCGGGTGTGCGGCCCGTGCAGTTCGCGCTGGCGGGCGTCAACGCGCACATCGGCCACGACCTGGTGCTGGCCGTGGTGGACACCTGCCGGGCGGTGGGCTGCCGCCCGGCCGACCTGGAGGACGAGTTCGAGCGGGTCGGCGACCTCCTCGCCTCGCTGGAGGAGCGGGTGCGCGAGGAGTTGATGCCGGGGCCGGACCTGTTCCAGGTCGCCGACCCGCTGACGCACCTGGCGGGCGCCTGGAGC
The DNA here is from genome assembly GCF_042792855.1 of Streptomyces sp. NPDC056600. Classification (NCBI taxonomy): domain Bacteria; kingdom Bacillati; phylum Actinomycetota; class Actinomycetes; order Kitasatosporales; family Streptomycetaceae; genus Streptomyces; species Streptomyces sp. NPDC056600. The sequence continues at coordinate 19,647 of NZ_JBHTVQ010000040.1, read as the reverse complement.
CTGGAGAGGGCCCGGGACACCACCTGGTCGATGGCCCGGGCCCTGTGGGCGCTGCGGCGGACGCCGGAGCTGGCCGAGGAGTTCACCGAGCGGCTGGACGCGGCCGTGGGGGTGGTGAGCCGGATGCTCCTCACCCCGCTCGACCGCTGACCGCGCCGTCGCGTGGCGCTCCGCCGGCCCGGGGTCTCAGTCCTCCGGCAGCTCGACCGGGGCGATCTCGTCGAAGACGTCGCCCGGGCCCGGGTTGGTCGGGTCGGTCTCGCCGCCGAGGTGGCGCATCACGCCCCACACCGCGTTGAGCGCGGTCTGCACGGCGCCCTCGGCCCAGCCGGCCGTCCAGGAGATGTCGTCGCCCGCGAGGAACAGGCCGCGCCGGTCCTCGGGCAGCCGGTCCTGCACGAAGTGGGTGAACAGGCGGCGCTGGTACCGGTAGTGGCCGGGCAGGTTGGCCTTGAACGCGCCCATGAAGTAGGGCTCGTTCTCCCAGGAGACGGTGACCGGGTTGCCGACGATGTGGCTGCGGATGTCGAGGTTGGGGTAGATCTCGCCGAGCGACTTCAGCATGACCTCCATCCGCTCGTGGGCGGACAGCGGCAGCCACTTGAGGCTGTCGTCGCACCAGGTGTAGGAGAGGCAGATGGCCGCCTGGCCTTCGGGGCCGTTGTCCAGCAGGTAGGTGCCGCGGGTCATCCGGTCGGTGAGGGTCATCGACATCAGGTCACGGCCCGTCTGCGGGTCCTTGTCCCGCCAGAACGGCCGGTCCACCGGTACGAACAGCTTGCTGGACTCCATGTAGTGGGTGCGCTCGACGGCGGTCCAGTGGTCGATCGGCAGCAGCGCGTCGTCGCACTGGATCTTGGAGAGCAGCATCCAGGACTGGGCGGTGAACACCGCCGCCCGGTAGGTGCGGATGTCGCCGTCCGCGTCGGTGACGGTGATCCGGTTGCCGGCGGTGCGGTGCAGCCGGGTGACCGCGGGGCGGGGCTCGCCGGCCGGGTGCAGGGAGCTCAGCGAGGTGCCGTAGGGCCAGTGGACGATCTTCTCCGGCTCCCGGGTCCACAGCCGCAGCGGCAGCTGCTGGGTGCCGCCGACGATGCCGCGGTGGTGGTCGTCGGCCTCGGTGTAGACGACGCGGAGGATCTCCAGGATGGAGTTGGGGAAGTCGGTGTCCCAGCCGCCGGTGCCGAAGCCGACCTGGCCGAAGATCTCCCGGTCGCGGAAGGAGGAGAAGGCCGGGGAGTCGCAGAGGAAGCCGTAGAAGGTCTGGTTGTCCAGCTTCTCGACCAGGCGGGCCCAAATCTCGCGGATGCGCGGGACGTCGCGCTCGCGGATGGCGCGGTTCATGTCGGAGAAGTCCGCGCCCTCCTCCAGGCACCGGGCCCAGGCGTCGGCGACCCTGCGGTACACCTCGGGCAGGTCCTCGGCGGACTCCGCATAGTGCGACTCGCCCTTGAGGTCGACCACCGTCGAGGGGGTGCAGGGGGCCAGCGGGTTGGGGAACGGCGTGGTCTCCAGGCCGACCAGGTCGATGTAGTGCTGGAGCGCGGTCGAGCTGGGCGGGAACCGCATCGCGCCGAGCTCCGCCGTCAGGCCTGGGTCGCAGCCGTCGAAGCCGACGGTGCGCAGGCGCCCGCCGAGCTGGTCCGCCTCGTAGACGACGGGCTTGAGGCCCATCTTCATCAGCTCGTAGGCGGTGACCAGGCCGGACAGACCGCCGCCGATGACGGCGACCTCGGTGCCGTGCTCGGTGGCGGGCACCTGGCCGAGCCCCGCCGGGTGGGCCAGGTAGTCGTCGTAGGCGTAGGGGAAGTCCGGGCCGAACATGGTGACCGGGGGCAGCCCGTCACCGGGGTGCGGGACGGCGGTGGGCACGGTGGACGTCATCGGGCACGGACTCCTGTGGACGCTGCTGACGGGGCGGGGGGCGAGGGCGGGGCGAGGTTGCGGCGGTGCGCGGCGCGCGGTGTGAGGCGCGCGGTCTGCGGGCGCGGGCGGATCAGACGGCCAGGGAGCCGTAGAGGCCGGGGCGGCGGTCGTCGAGGTAGGGGTTGGCCTTGCGGGAGGCGGCCGGGAGCAGTGGGTCGACGTCGGCGAGGAGCAGTTCCTCCCCCTCGCCGGCCCGGGCCGTGACGACGCCGTCCGGGGCGGCCACCGTCGAGAGCCCGACGAACCGGAACTCGCCTTCCGGGCCGGTGCGGTTGACGTACGCGACGTACATCTGGTTCTCGAACGCCCGCACCGGGACGAGGGAGTCGGCGACGAACCGGTAGGGGTGCATCAGGGCGGTGGGCACCAGGAGGAGGTCGGTGCCGGCCAGGGCGTGGGCCCGGGTGTTCTCCGGGAACTCCACGTCGTAGCAGATCAGCAGCCCCACGGTGAGCGGGCCGAGGCGGGCCTGGACGACGGGGTCGTCGCCGGGGGTGAAGTGGCCGCGCTCGAAGTCGCCGTAGAGGTGCGTCTTGCGGTAGTTCGCGAGCGGGGCGCCGTCCGCGGAGATCAGTTGCACGGAGTTGTACACGTGCTCGCCGTCGCGCTCCGGGTAGCCGTAGGCGATCGCGATGCCGTGGCGGTCCGCGACGGTGGCCAGGGCATGGGCGGACGGGCCGTCCGCGGGCTCGGCCAGCCGCCGGACGTCGTCGCCGATCGCGTAGCCGGTCAGGAACATCTCCGGTGCGGCGATCAGTTCCGCCCCCGCGCGGGCGGCGCGGGCGGCCGCGGCGTCGAGGGCGCGCAAGTTCGCGTCGACCTCGCCGGGGCGGCCGGAGCTCTGGAGCAGGGCGGTGCGCATGACGGGGTCTCCGACGGGAAGGTGGGGGTGTTGAGCTGCGGTTTCGCCGCGCAGACGACAGTACGGTCCGCGGCTCGGGGCGGACAATACGCATCCGTTGCGGACAACCGCCCGAAACGTTGCGCGTTCCCCGCCCCTCCCGACGATTCGTTGCGTCCCTCACCGCGGGGCCCGGCGGCGCAGGATCAGCAGGATCGCGGGGGCGGCGTAGGCGGTCGCGAGCACGGCGAAGGTGAGGCCGTGCGGGAGGGACAGCACCCCGTAGGCCGCGTAGGTCGCGATCACCGCGAGGTCGGTCCCCATCCCCGCGACGGAGGTGATCGTCGCCCGCCGGGACCCCCGGATCGCCGCCTGCAGCCCCGCGTCCGCCAGCACCGTGGCCAGCTGGAACCCGGCGAAGGCGACCCCCACCAGCACCGCCGTCGCCGACGGCGCACCCCACAGCGCGCCGGTCGCCAGCAGGCCCGCCGAGACGAGCAGCAGCACCCCGAGACCACGGCCGCCGCCCCGCGGGCCGAACCTGCGCTCCGCGGGCCCCGCGAGCAGTCCGCCGGCCGCCGCGCCCGCCCAGATCACCAGCAGGTACCAGGACGCCTCGCCGTCACCCGCTCCGGTCTCACGGACCAGCAGCGGCGTGTACTCGTCGAGCGCGCCCCACACCCCGGCCACCGCCGGCACCAGCAGCAGCGCGCCGACCGGCCACCCCCGCGGCCACAGCCGGGCTCCCTCGCCCCGTGCCGTCCCGAGGCCCCCGGTCCGTCCGCCCCCGCCCCGTCCGCCCCCAGCACCGGCTCCCGCCCCGGCTCCGGCTCCCGCTCCCGCTCCCGCTCCGGTGTCCTCGATCCCCGCGTCCCCGCCCCGCTTCCGCCGTCCCTCCGGCATCGTGTGCGCCGCCGCCGCTGCCAGCAGGCACGCCGCCACCGACGCCGCGCCGACCAGCGCGAAGCCGCCCACCCGCAGCAGCGGGCCGGCGACGGCCATCGAGGCGACGATGCCGAGCATCTCGGCCGTGCGGGCGCGGCCCATCACCGCGGGATAGGTGCTGCTCGCGGCGCCCGCCCGCTCGAGTTCGTCGTGGACCAGCGCCTCCAGCGCGCCGGAGGAGAACGAGCCGCCGAGCCCCCACAGCACGAAGCCGGCCGCGAAGGACCAGAAGGAGGGCGCCCAGACCCAGAGGGTGAAGCCGACCGCCGTCAGCAGCGGGCCGGCGCGCAGCAGCGCGCGCCGCGACCACGCGTCGGCGAGCAGCCCCGAGGGGGCCTCGGCGAGGACGCCGGTCAGCGACCACAGCGCGAAGAGGGTGGAGATCTGCCCCGTGGACAGCCCGGTGTCGGCGAAGAGCAGCGCGTACACCGGGTACAGGGCGACGCAGTCGCCCAGGAAGGAGTAGCCGTACAGGGCCGCCGTCAGACGGCGCGTGCCGGCCGTCGCGGTGGCGGTGTCAGGTCAATGTCGTCGGCGCTTCATACCGTAGAGGGTAGCCCGGAACCGCCGGAGAAGCGCCTCAACAGCGGAGAGAGGACGAGCACGGACTTGGTCCGCTCGACGAACGGCTCCCCCGCGATCCGCTCCAGCACCTGCTCGAAGTGGCGCATGTCCGCGGCGAACACCTGGACGACCGCGTCCGCCTCCCCGGTGACGGTGGAGGCGGAGACGACCTCGGGATAGCGCGCGAGCCCACGCCGGATGGTCTCCGGCGAGGTGTTGCCGCGGCAGTAGACCTCGACCAGGCCCTCGGTGGCCCAGCCGAGCGCCGCCGGGTCCACGCGGACCGTGAACCCGGTGATCACTCCGGTCGCCCGCAGCCGGTCCACCCGCCGTTTCACGGCGGGGGCCGACAGGCCGACCGTCTGGCCGATGTCGGCGTAGGACCGGCGCGCGTCCTCGGCGAGGGCGCGCACGATGCGTTCGTCGAGCTCGTTCAGCAAGGTGCGAAGGTCACTTCCGTACGGGGTGGTACGGGCAGTAGAACAGATCAGCTCCAGCTGGCGTGCAGCGGCTTGCCCTCGGCGTAGCCGGCGGCGCTCTGGACGCCGACGACGGCCTTGTCGGCGAACTCCGCCAGGTCGCCCGCGCCGGCGTAGGTGCAGGAGGAGCGGACGCCCGCGATGACGGAGTCGATGAGGTCCTCCACGCCCGGCCGCTGCGGGTCGAGGAACATCCGGGAGGTCGAGATGCCCTCCTCGAACAGGCCCTTGCGGGCACGGTCGTACGCGGACTCCTCCGAGGTGCGGTTGGCGACCGCGCGGGCGGAGGCCATGCCGAAGGACTCCTTGTAGTAGCGCCCGTCGGGCGCCTGCTGGAGGTCGCCCGGGGACTCGTAGGTGCCGGCGAACCAGGAGCCGATCATCACGTTGGAGGCGCCGGCCGCCAGGGCCATCGCCACGTCGCGCGGGTGACGGACGCCGCCGTCGGCCCAGACGTGCTTGCCGTGCTTCTTCGCCTCGGCGGCGCACTCCAGGACCGCGGAGAACTGCGGACGGCCCACGCCGGTCATCATCCGGGTGGTGCACATGGCGCCCGGGCCGACGCCCACCTTGACGATGTCGGCGCCCGCCTCGATCAGGTCGCGCACGCCCTGCGCGGAGACGATGTTGCCCGCGACGATCGGCACCCGCGGGTCGAGCGCCCGGACGGTGCGGACGGCGTTGATCATCGACTCCTGGTGGCCGTGCGCGGTGTCGATGACCAGGGTGTCGATCCCGGCGTCGAGCAGCTGCTTGGCCTTGCCCGCCACGTCGCCGTTGATGCCGACGGCGGCGGCGATGCGCAGGCGGCCCTGGTCGTCGACGGCGGGGGTGTACAGGGTGGCGCGCAGCGCGCCCTTGCGGGTCAGGATGCCCGCGAGGCGGCCGTCGGCGTCCACGGCGGGGGCGTAGCGGCGGTTGGCGTGGTCGAGGGTGTTGAACGCCTCGCGGGGGTCGATGTCCGCGTCGAGCAGCAGGAGGTCACGGGACATGACCTGGGCCAGCTGGGTGAAGCGGTCGACGCCGGAGAGGTCGCGGTCGGTGACGACGCCGACCGGCTTGTAATCCTCGTCGACGACCACGCCTGCGTTGTGGGCGCGCTTGGGCAGCAGCGAGAGCGCGTCGGCGACGGTCTGGTGCGGCGAGAGCACGATCGGCGTGTCGAGCACCAGGTGGCGGCCCTTGACCCAGCCGACGACCTCGGTGACGACCTCGATCGGGATGTCCTGCGGGATGACGACCAGCCCGCCCCGGCGGGCGACGGTCTCGGCCATGCGGCGGCCCGCGACGGCGGTCATGTTGGCGACGACCAGCGGGACCGTGGTGCCGGTGCCGTCCGGCGCGGAGAGGTCGACGGCCTGACGGGAGCCGACGGAGGAGCGGCTCGGAACCATGAAGACGTCGTCGTAGGTGAGGTCGTACGTCGGCTGGACGTCGTTGAGGAATCGCACGTGCACATCCCGAAAGAACAGATACGGCCCTGCGGCGTGGACCGCCGAGGGAAAAAGGCACGTACTTCAGTCTCCCCCGGCGGATCCCGGGAGAACCAGCCACAGAACGTCCGGAAGTGCGATCTTCAGCCTTGTATTTTCCTACCAAGACGGTGGGCGGACCGGCGGGGTCGCAGGTACGGGAAGCGCTCCCTGGCGTGCCAGCCGAGCTGGATGCGGGTGTTGACGCCCGCCGCGTCCATCATCTGCCGGATACGCCGCTGCACGGTCCGCTGCCCGATGCCCAGCCGTACGGCGACGGTGGCGTCCGTGCACCCTTCGAGCAGCATGCGCAGGATCTTCAGGTCGAGGCTTCCGGTTTCGGCTCCGTGCGCTTCCATCCGCTGTCCCTTCTCGCGCGGCGGTCCCGGTCCCGGCAACCCGGCCATTTTGCGATCATGTCCATGACCGCACAACACGGGCGGCGTCTTCCGCACGGGGTTGGCCGAAAGCCGCCGACCGGGCCGCCGGGCGCGTGGACCGCCCCGTTCCGGGGTAGCGCGGGAGGCCGTGCGGGGTGAAGGGCCGCGGCAGGGCCCGGAAAACGCCGGACGGCCCACGCGAGGAGCGTGGGCCGTCCGGACGGGCCGGAGCCGTGGGAGCCGTCAGACGCCGTCGGGGTCCGCCCGGTTGAGGGCGGGAGCCGGCGTCGGGCCCGCGGTCAGCAGGTAGTCGGCGGCCGAGGTGTCGGTCACCAGGCTGGTGACCAGCCCCGAGCGCAGCACCGCGTCGATCGCGGAGCCCTTGCGCGCGCCGCCGGCGATGGCGACCACCTCGGGGATGCGGCGCAGCTGCTCCGCCTTCACCGTGATGCACCGCTCACCCAGGTCCCGACCGACCCGCCGGCCCTGTGCGTCGAACAGGTGCGCCGACATCTCCGCCGCGACGCCCAGCGAGGCGTAGTGCTCCCGCTCCTCGTCGCTGAGCATGTCGTGCACCGTGGAGACGCCCGGGTCCCAGGAACCGATCGACACGCAGGCGACGGTGACCTTGTCGAAGTACTCGAAGGCCCGGGCGATGCCCGTCTGGCTGCGCAGCGCGGCCGCGGTGGCCACGTCGGGCAGCAGCATCGGCGCGTAGATGGGGTGGGCGTCGCCGCCCGACACCTGGGCGGCGCGCCGCACCGCCTCCACCGAGCCGCGCTCGGCGGTTCCGGCGTCGTAGACGCCGGTCAGCTGGACCACCGTGCACTGCGGCAGCTTGCTCAGCGCCGCAGCCATGTGGATGGTGGACCTGCCCCAGGCCAGGCCCAGGACGTCTCCCTCGTCGATGAGCTCGCCCAGGAGGTCCGCGGCGACCTCGCCGAGGTTCTCCGGGTCCGGGGAGTCCTGGGCCTCCGCGGGGGACTCGACCACGACGGCGTGCCGCAGGCCGTACCGGGCCCGGAGCGCGTCGGAGCGCTCCGCGTCCAGTTCGGCCGGGACACGGATCTCGATCCGCACGAGGTCCCTCTCGAGGGCGGTCTCCAGCACCCGCGCCACCTTGAAGCGGCTCACGCCGAACTCCTCGGCGATCTGGATCTTGGACTTGCCCTCGAGGTAGAAGCGGCGGGCCATGGCCGCCGCCTGCACCAGCTCAGCGGGACCCATCCGCATGGCTGACCGGCCCGCCGACATACCCGACACGGCGCTCTCCTCACTGCTGTTCACATCTTGGACCTGCCGTCCATCCTTGCAGATACGGCAGGGCGGATCCGCCTCTGTCGGCGTCGTTCACATTCCGTTGGCCCGGCAGGTGCCGGGCGCGGCGTGGCGGGCGCGGTTCAGTGGGCGCACGCCCAGGACGCGGCGGCGGTGGCCGCCTCCGCCTTGGCGCGCAGCGCGCGCACCGCCTCGGCCGGGTCCTCGGCGCTGTACACCGCGGAACCGGCCACGAACACGTCGGCGCCGGCCTCGGCGCAGCGCTCGATCGTGGACTCCGAGACGCCGCCGTCGATCTGCAGCCAGAGCTCGAGACCGTGCTTGGTGATGAGCTCACGGGTGCGGCGGATCTTGGGCAGCATGATGTCCAGGAAGGCCTGGCCGCCGAAGCCGGGCTCGACCGTCATGATCAGCAGCATGTCGAGCTCGGGGAGCAGGTCCTCGTAGGGCTCGATCGGCGTGGCCGGACGCAGCGCCATGGAGGCGCGGGCTCCCTTGGCGCGGATCTCGCGGGCCAGGCGCACCGGCGCGGCCGCCGCCTCGACGTGGAAGGTGACGGAGCCGGCGCCGGCCTCCACGTACTGCGGGGCCCAGCGGTCGGGCTGCTCGATCATCAGGTGACAGTCCAGCGGGGTGTCCGTCGCCCGCGCCAGGGACTCGACCACCGGCACGCCGAGGGTCAGGTTGGGCACGAAGTGGTTGTCCATCACGTCGACGTGGAGCCAGTCGGCCCCGGCGACCGCCTTCGCCTCGTCGGCGAGGCGCGCGAAGTCGGCGGACAGGATGCTCGGGTTGATCTGCACGGCCATGCCCACAGCCTCCCATGGAGCGGGCCCCCGGGCGGCATCCGGGGGCCTTCCACTTTCCGCCCGGGGCCGGTCGCAGGGCCCGGTCGGGGGCGCGCCCCGGGTGCGGTCGTTACGCGACGCGGCGCAGCAGCGCCAGATACATCGCGTCGGTGCCGTGCAGGTGCGGCCACAGCTGGACGTCGGGTCCTGCCCCGAGGTCGGCCACGCCCGGCAACAGGGGCCGCGCGTCGAGGAGTTCGGCCTCGCCGGCGTGCTGCTTGAGCACGTCGTCGACGACGGCACGGGTCTCCGCGAGGTGCGGGGAACAGGTCACGTAGCCGACGACCCCGCCGACCCGCACCGATTCCAGTGCGGTGCGCAGCAGTGCCCGCTGCAGCGGGGCGAAGCCGTCCAGGTCCTCGGGACGCCGCCGCCAGCGGGCCTCCGGGCGGCGCCGCAGCGCGCCCAGGCCGGTGCACGGCACGTCCATCAGGACGCGGTCGAACGAGCCGGGACGCCACGGCGGGCGCGTGCCGTCGGCGGTGATCACCTGGTACGGGCCGGGGTTGCCTTCCAGTGCCCGGGCGACAAGGCCTGCCCGGTGCGGCTGCTTCTCCGAGGCGAGCAGCACGGCCCCGCGCTCGGCGGCCAGCCCGGCGAGCAGCGCCGCCTTGCCGCCGGGGCCCGCGCAGCCGTCCAGCCAGGCCTTGTCGGGGCCCTCCAGCGGCGCGTTGGCCAGCGCCAGCGCGACCAGCTGGCTGCCCTCGTCCTGGACGCCGGCGCGGCCCTCGCGCACGGCCTCCACCGCTCCGGGCTCGCCGCCCTCGGTGAGCCGGACCGCGTACGGGGACCAGCGCCCCGGCGCGGCCGCCTCCTCGTCCAGCGACTCCAGCAGCTCGGCCGCGGTGGCCCGCCCGGGGCGCGCCACCAGGGTCACCTCGGGCCGCTCGTTGTCCGCGGCCAGCAGCTCCTCGACGCCGGCCCGGCCGCCGCCCAGGGAGTCCCACAGCGCGGAGACCACCCAGCGGGGGTGCGAGTGGACCACGGCGAGGTGGTCCTCCGGGTCCTCGTCGTAGGGCGGGGCGACCTGCTCCAGCCAGGCGTCGAGGTCCTGCCGGGCGATCTTGCGCAGCACGGCGTTGACGAACTTGGCGCGGCCGTCCCCGAGCACCACGCGGGCCAGCTCCACGGTGGCGGAGACCGCCGCGTGCGGCGGGATCCGGGTGCCCAGCAGCTGGTGCGCGCCGAGCGAGAGGACGTCGAGCACCGGCGGGTCCACCTCGCGCAGCGGCCGGTCGACGCAGTCTGCGATGATCGCGTCGTAGGTGCCCTGGCGGCGCAGCGTGCCGTAGACCAGCTCGGTGGCCAGGGCGGCGTCGCGGCCGTCGAAGCCCTCCTTCTCGCGGGCCTTGCGCAGCAGCGGCGGCAGGACCAGGTTGGCGTACGCGTCCCGCTCGTCGACGGCGCGCAGCGCCTCGAAGGCGAGGACACGGACCGGGTCCTTCTGGGGCCGGCGGTACGGCTTGGCGGGCCTGCGGGGGCGGCGGGAGGGGTCGCTCACGAAAAAGGTGCTCCGGATCAGTCATCGAGAAGGTGGTACCTCCCCAGACTACGGCCCGCGGCGCCCCGCTCCCCCGCCGACCGCCTCAGCCGCCCAGCGTCTCCCCGGCGGCGATCCGCACGCCGCGGGCCCAGTCGGCGGCGCGCATGGGCTTCTTGCCCTGGGGCCGCAGCCACATCAGCTCCACGGCGTGCGAGCCGGTGCCGACGTACACGTTGTTCTTGGCCGCGGCGATCTCGCCGGGCGCCAGGTCGGTCCGGTCGGGGACCGGGGTGACCTGGGTGAGCTTCAGGCGCTCGCCGCGGAAGGTGGTCCAGGCGCCGGGGGCGGGGTTGCAGCCGCGCACCACCCGGTCGACCCGCAGGGCGGGCGCCGCCCAGTCGACGCGCGCGTCGTCGACCGTGATCTTCGGGGCGAGGCTGATCCCGTCGGCGGGCTGCGGCACGGGCTTGAGGGCGCCGTCCTCGATCCCGTCCATGGTGGCGGCCAGCAGGCCGGCGCCGGCCAGCGACAGGCGGGTGAGCAGGTCGCCCGCGGTGTCGGTGGGGCGGACCGTCTCGGTGACGGTGCCGTAGACGGGGCCGGAGTCCAGGCCCTCCTCGATCAGGAAGGTGGACGCGCCGGTCATCTCGTCGCCCGCCATCACGGCGTGCTGCACGGGGGCGGCGCCGCGCCAGGCGGGCAGCAGCGAGAAGTGCAGGTTGACCCAGCCGTGGGCGGGGACGTCGAGGGCGACGCGGGGCAGCAGGGCGCCGTAGGCCACCACCGGGCAACAGTCGGGGGCGATCTCGCGCAGCCGGGCCAGGAAGGCCTCGTCGCGCGGGGTGGCGGGCCTGAGCACCTCGATGCCCGCCTCCTGGGCACGCTCGGCCACCGGGCTCGCCACCAGCCGGCGGCCCCGTCCGGAGGGCGCGTCGGGGCGGGTGACGACGGCGGCCACCTCGTGCCGCCCGGAGGCGATCAGTGCGTCCAGGGCGGGGAGGGCGACCTCGGGGGTGCCTGCGAAGACGAGCTTCATGGGTGGGTCAGGGCCTCTCGGGGCGGGGATGCGGGCGGCGCACCAGTCTAGGAGGCCACGGGGCGTCCCGGGGCGCGCGGCGAGGGCCGAGCGCCCCCGCGACCGTGACCCCCCGGGGGTCGGGAGCGTTGGTCAAAGGAGAGTTGACCACAACGGGCCGCCTTCGTCGCGGCCGATCCTTTCATCGCCGGTTCGAGAGGCTTGTTCATGGCCGACCACGCAACCCACGACGCCCAGGCTCGGGCCAGCCTGCACCTGCTGGTACGGGACATCGAGCGGGTCCGCCGGCAGGTGGACGCGTTGCGCACGCTCACCGCCCAGCTGGGGAACGTCTACCGCCCGCGCCGTACGGGTTCCTCCGCCGGCTTCGTCGTCTACGGGCGGGCGCCGGCGCCGACGGTCCGTCTCGCGCAGGAACTGCGCGACAGTGTCGAGACGCTGGTCACGGCGGCGGTGGACTTCGACCGGTCGCTGGGGTTCTCGTGGGACGCGGTGGGGTCCGCGCTGGGGGTCACCAAGCAGGCGGTGCACCGGCGGTACGGGGCGCGGAGGGCGGCGCAGCAGGCGGCCGCCGAGGCGGAGCGGCAGTCCCGGCAGCAGCCGCCCCCTGCCCCGGGTGACCTCCCCACGGTCCCCGCGGCCCGCCAGCCCCTCCCCGACCGCCCCACCCCCTTCCCCTCCCCCCGCAACGGCACGTAGGGGGTCGCCCGTCGCGTCACCCTGCGGGCGGACACCCCCGCCACTCCTCCGCAGGGGGCCACGACACCCACCCTTCGGGCACCCTCGGGGCTCGCACCCACCACCCCCTGCAGGCGGCTGGGCCGCCCAGGGGGCGTCGCCCGCAGGGCATAGGGGGCGTGACGTGGGATGCCGCCGCGTGGTGGCTCCGCCATGCGAACGGGAGGTCCTGCAGGACGGCACCGGCGCCCGCAGGCGAGGTCAGCCGATGTCCGGGGGGTCGATGCGGAGGCGAACGGGGGTGGCGCCGCCGCGGGCCATGCGGGCGGCCTGCGCGGACTTGAGGGCGGCGGCCAGCGCGGCCCCCCGCCCCGGCGGCACCCTCACGAGAGCCCGCTCCCAGATCTCCCCCGGCGGCGGCGCCCCCCGCCGGGCACCCCCCGCCCTCCCCGCCGGCGTCACCGGCAGCGGCACGGGCCCCAGCACCTCCGCCTCCCGCGGCAGCTCCGCCGCCGCGAGGAACTCCGCCACCGCCTCCGGCGGCCCCGACACCGCGGCCATCCGCGACACCGGCGGGAACCCGAGCTCGGACCGCTCCGACAGCTCGCGCAGCGCGTGCCCCACGGGGTCCCACCGCACCAGCGCCTGCACCGGACGCAGCGTCGGCTCGGCGACAACCACGACCGTCCCCCCGGCCTCCTGCCCCCGCACCAGCGCCGCCGCCGCGATCCACCGCCGCAGCGCCTGCTCGTCGGAGCGCAGGTCCTGCCGCCCCAGCATGGCCCAGCCGTCGAGCAGCAGCGCCGCCGCGTAGCCGCCCTCCGCGACCGGTTCGGCGCCCGGCGTCGACACCACCAGCGACGGCGTGCCCGGCACCGTGTCCAGCACCTGTTCGCGCCCCGAGGTGCGCACCGGCACCGAGGGGAAGGCCCGCCCCAGCTCCTCGGCGGTCCGCCGCGCACCCACCACGCTGGCCCGCAGCCGGAACGCCCCGCACTCCGGGCAGTGCCACCGCGGCTCGGCCCGCCCGCACCAGGCGCACGCCAGCCGCGACTCGTCCTGTCCCTCCAGGGGGCCGGCGCAGTGCCGGCACCGGGCGGGCGTCCGGCAGTTCGCGCAGGCCATCCGCGGGGTGTAGCCGCGCCGCGGCACCTGCACCAGGACCGGTCCGCTGCGCAGACCCTCGCGTGCGATCTGCCAGGCGAGGGTGGGCAGCCGGGCGCTGCGCGCCGCCTCGTCCCGCGCGAGGTCATGGTCGCCGACGGTCCGCACCAGCGGCGCGGCGGCCCGCACCAGCCCCCGCCCGGCGACCAGCGGCCGCGCCCAGCCGCTCTCCACCAGCTGCGCGGCCTCGACCGTGGTGGACCACGCGCCCAGCAGGAACCCGCACCGGGCCTGGGCGGCTCGCAGCTCGAGCACCTCCCGGGTGTGCGGCTGGGGGGCGTGCGGCTCGCTGTGACTGTCGTCGCCGTCGTCCCACACCACCACCAGGCCGAGATCGCGGACCGGCGCGAACATGGCGGCGCGGGTACCGACGACCGCGCGCACCGAGCCGCGCCGCACCGCCAGCCACTGGCGGTAGCGCTTCTCGGGCCCGGCGTCGGCGGTCAGCAGGACGTGCCGGGCCTCGCCCAGCACGGTGGTCAGCGCGGCGTCGACCCGGGCGGCGGTCCGCCCGTCGGGGACGACGACCAGCGCGCCGCGCCCGGAGGCCAGGGTGGCGGCCACCGCGCGGGCGATCTCCTCGCTCCAGCCGGGGCCCGGCAGCGCGTTCCACACCGCCCGCGGGGAGCCGCCGACGGCCAGGCTCTCCAGGAACGCGGACCCCTGCTCGTAACGGCTCCAGGAGCCGGGGGCGGGCGCGGCGGGCGGCGGCAGCGGCTCGGGCGAGGGGGCCCGCTCGGCGCCGGCGTTGCGCGGCGGGACGGCGAGCTGGAGCACGTCGGCGAGGCTGCCGGCGTAGCGGTCGGCGACGGCACGGCAGAGCGCCAGCAGGTCGGGGCCGAGCACCGGCTCGGGCGAGACGACCTGCGCGAGCGCGGCGAGCGGGCCGCTGTAGTCGGACTCGGCGAGGCGCTCGACGATGAAGCCGTCCACCAGCCCGCCGCCCTCGCGGCGTCCGCCGCGGACCCGGCCCCGGCCCGCGCCGAAGCGGACCCGCACCCGGACGCCGGGCTGTGCGTCGGCGTCCAGGTCGACGGGCACGGCGTAGTCGAAGTAGCGGTCGAGGTGCAGGACGCCCTTGTCGACGAGGACGCGCGCCACGGGAAGGTGCTCGGCGACGGGCGCGCCGCGCCAGGTCCGCGGCTTGGCCTTGGGCGCCTTCTCCTTGCCCTCGCGGACGCCCGCCCGGATGAGCGCGAGCTGCTCGGGCGGCGCGCCCGTCGCGCTGCCCTCCTGCGAGGTCTCTTCGCTGCTCACGCCGCCATTCTTCCACCGCCCTCGGACACCGCGCCGCGCCCGGCCCGGCTTCGCCCACCGGTTGCGGCGCCTCAGTGGTTGACGGGTCTGCCGACCTCCACGGTGCCGAACCGCACCCGGATGCCGCATGCTCGAACGATGTTGATCGACGTCGAGAAGATCGCGCGGTTTCCCTGGAGTCCCTGGCTGGCCCAGATTCAGACGCCCTTCGGCAGGACCGCGGTCCGCTGGTGCGGTGACGAGAACGCGGAGCCGGGCGAGTACCACGTCGAGTGGACGGTCGACGCCGAACTCACCTGGGGGCGGAACGCCAAGCCGGCTGGCGCTGCCGGGGCGGAAGTCCGGCCCGGTGGACACTGCGTCGTCCTGCGCGGACTTCTGCGCCTCACCGAGGACGGGGCCGCCGTGCTGGACCTGGACGGCAGTCCGATTCTGCTGGACATCGCCGGTCCGCTGCCGGAGGACGTCGACGGCACGTGGATCGAGCTGTTCGTCGAGCGCGAGAAGATCAGTTTGTACCCGTACGAACTCTGACGTGCCGCCCCGTCCCGCGTCGCGCGGGGAAAGGGTCTTGGGACACACCCGAGGCCCGGCCGCTGCCTCGAAGGGCGCGGCCGGGCCTCGTCACGAACAGGGGAGGATCAGGCCCCCGCGGCCTTCTTCAGCTCCTCGACGCGGTCCGTGCGCTCCCAGGTGAAGTCGGGCAGCTCACGGCCGAAGTGGCCGTAGGCGGCCGTCTGGGAGTAGATCGGACGCAGCAGGTCGAGGTCGCGGATGATCGCGGCCGGACGCAGGTCGAAGACCTCGGTGATGGCGGCCTGGATCTTCTCCACGTCGACCTTCTCGGTGTCGAAGGTCTCGACGAACAGGCCCACCGGCTCGGCCTTGCCGATCGCGTACGCGACCTGGACCTCGCAGCGCGCGGCGAGGCCGGCGGCGACGACGTTCTTGGCCACCCAGCGCATGGCGTACGCGGCGGAGCGGTCGACCTTGGACGGGTCCTTGCCCGAGAAGGCGCCGCCGCCGTGGCGGGCCATGCCGCCGTAGGTGTCGATGATGATCTTGCGGCCGGTGAGGCCGGCGTCGCCCATCGGGCCGCCGATCTCGAAGCGGCCGGTCGGGTTGACCAGCAGGCGGTAGCCCTCGGTCTCCAGCTTGATGCCGTCGTCGGAGAGCGCCTTCAGCTCCGGCTCCACCACGTACTCGCGGATGTCCGGGGTGAGCAGCGAGTCCAGGTCGATGTCCGAGGCGTGCTGCGAGGAGACGACCACGGTGTCCAGCCGGACCGCCTTGTCGCCGTCGTACTCGATGGTGACCTGGGTCTTGCCGTCGGGGCGCAGGTACGGGATGGTCCCGTTCTTGCGCACGTCCGACAGGCGCTTGGAGAGGCGGTGCGCCAGGAAGACCGGCAGCGGCATCAGGGTCGGCGTCTCGTCGGAGGCGTAACCGAACATCAGGCCCTGGTCGCCCGCGCCCTGGCGGTCGAGCTCGTCCTCGTCACCCTCGACACGCGCCTCGTAGGCCGCGTCGACGCCCTGGGCGATGTCGGCGGACTGCGAGCCGATGGAGACCGACACGCCGCAGGAGGCCCCGTCGAAGCCCTTCTTGGAGGAGTCGTACCCGATCTCGAGAATCTTCTCGCGCACCAGCTGCGGGATCGGGGCGTAGGCCTTGGTGGTGACCTCGCCGGCGACGTGCACCAGGCCGGTGGTGATCAGCGTCTCGACCGCGACACGGGAGGTCGGGTCCTCGCGCAGGAGCGCGTCGAGAATGGTGTCGCTGATCTGGTCAGCGATCTTGTCGGGGTGACCTTCGGTCACGGACTCCGAGGTGAACAGGCGACGGGACACAACGCTCCCTGGGTTTGCAGCGGCTGCTGGCTGAATCTTGGGCGACGACGCGGGGCTGCGCCCGGACGTCCGGCACAGTCTAGTAGGTGTTGCCCGTTTGGCGGGCCATCGATCTCACCCTACGGGCGGAAGAGGCCGGGACGGACCGGAACATCCGGCACATCACACCCCGCGCGCGCCCGGGTGCGGCTCACGGGTCGAGACGTCCGGCGACCAGGTCCCAGACGATGTCGGCCAGGTCCTCCTTGGGGCCGCGCGGCACCGGCGTCTCGCTGCCGTCGGCGCCGAGGACCAGGGCCTCGTTCTCCTCGGACCCGAAGGTGAGGTTCTCCCCGACCTGGTTGACCACCAGGAGGTCGCAGCCCTTGCGCTTCAGCTTGGCCCGGCCGTTGGCGACCACGTCGTGGGTCTCGGCGGCGAAGCCGACCACCACCTGGCCGGGGCGGGAGCGCCGGGCGGAGATCTCCGCGAGCACGTCGGGGTTGCGCACCAGCGCGACCGGCTCCGGCTCCTGGCCGTCCTTCTTCTTGATCTTGCCCTCGGCGTAGTGGGCCGGGCGGAAGTCGGCGACGGCGGCGGACATGACCACGGCGTCGGCCTCCCGGGCGGCCGCCACCACGGCCTCGCGGAGTTCGACGGCGGTGCCCACGCGGACCACGTCCACGCCCGCCGGGTCGGGCAGGGCGGCGTTGGCGGAGACCAGGGTGACCCGGGCGCCGCGGGCGGCGGCGGTGCGGGCCAGGGCGTAGCCCTGCTTGCCGGAGGAGCGGTTGCCGAGGAAACGGACCGGGTCCAGCGGCTCGCGGGTGCCGCCCGCGCTGATCACCACGTGACGTCCGGCCAGGTCGGGTTCGGCCGGTCCGCGGGTCAGCACGCGGCGGCAGATCTCGAAGATCTCGGCCGGGTCGGGGAAGCGGCCCTTGCCGGTGTCGACGCCGGTGAGGCGGCCCACGGCCGGCTCGATCACCACGGCGCCGCGGCGGCGCAGCGTGGCCACGTTCTCCTGGGTGGCCGGGTGCTCCCACATCTCGGTGTGCATGGCGGGCGCGAAGACCACTGGGCAGCGGGCGGTGAGGAGGGTGTTGGTGAGCAGGTCGTCGGCGAGGCCGTGGGCCGCCTTGGCCAGCATGTCGGCGGTGGCGGGGGCCACCACGACCAGGTCGGCGGCCTGCCCGATGCGCACGTGGGGCACCTCGTGGACGGACTCCCACACCTCGGCGGAGACCGGGTGGCCGGAGAGCGCGGACCAGGTGGGCGCGCCGACGAACTGCAGTGCCGAGGCGGTGGGCACCACCCTGACGTCGTGGCCGGACTCGGTGAACCGCCGCAGCAGCTCGCACGCCTTGTAGGCGGCGATGCCGCCGCTGACGCCCAGGACGATCCGGGGCCGGCCGTCCCTCTCGTGCTCGTGCACCGTCGTCTCCACCGTGTCTCTCCCCTGCAGTGCGTACCTGTGCCGGTCCCGAGCCTACGGCGGGCCGGCGGCCGTCCCGGAGGGTGTCCGGGCAGACCACAGGCCCGGCAGGTCGCTGCCGGGCCTGTGGCTGATGAAAACACGCGGCTCCACGGAGCCGGCGAGTCAGCGCGTGGGGTCCGTCGCCGGGCCGTCGACGGCCTCGGAGGTGAGCAGACCGGCGTTGATCTCGCGCAGGGCGATCGAGAGGGGCTTCTCGTGGACGTGGGTGTCGACGAGCGGGCCCACGTACTCGAGGAGGCCCTCACCGAGCTGCGAGTAGTACGCGTTGATCTGGCGGGCACGCTTGGCCGCGTAGATCACCAGGCTGTACTTCGAGTCGGTCGCCTCGAGGAGCTCGTCGATCGGCGGGTTGATGATGCCCTCGGGCGCGGTCATGGAAGAGGACACGCTCTGACCTTCCGATAAGGATGAATGAGATCTGGGAGCTGTCCCGCCCGGATCGCTCCGACGGGATCGGCGGGCACCGGGCCCACCCTGCGACGGTCCTCCCGACCGCCGGACAGGTCCGTGACCTGTCGCGTGCCGGCCCGCGCGTTCTGGCACGCGTTTCGGCCGACACCCCGGAGTATAGCTTCGCGCCCGGACGATCCGCGCAGCGTACCTCGCGCGGACCCTTCGCACGAGGGGCCGGGGAGGTCCGTCAGACGGCGCCCATCAGCGCCAGCAGCTCCCGGGCCACGGCGTCCACGGAGGTGTTGACCAGGGTGACGTCGAACTCCGGCTCGGCGGCCAGTTCCACCGTGGCGGCCTCCAGCCGGCGCTCGATCACCTCGGGCGACTCGGTGCCGCGCCCGGTGAGGCGGCGCACCAGCTCGTCCCAGGAGGGCGGCGCGAGGAACACCAGCTGGGCCTGGGGCATGGACTCGCGCACCAGGCGGGCGCCCTGGAGATCGATCTCCAGGAGCACGGGCTTGCCCGCCTCGAGCCGCTCCATCACGGCGCCCCGAGGGGTGCCGTAACGGTTTCCCGCGAACTCGGCCCATTCCAGCAGCTCGCCGTTGGCGATCATCTTGTCCATCTCCTCGTCGGTGACGAAAAAGTAATGGACACCGTCCTGCTCGCCCGGGCGGGGCTTGCGGGTGGTCGCCGAGACGGAGAGCCACACGTCGGGGTGCTCGTTGCGCATATGGGCGACGACCGTGCTCTTGCCGACCCCGGAGGGGCCGGAGAGCACGGTCAGACGCGGACGTACGTCCTGGGGGACGGGGGTGGTCGTCCCCCGGGGTGTTGCAGCCATGCGCCGATTATTCCAGTAATCCCGGGTGGTCCGGGACTCAGGAGGCGCTGCCGCCGAACTCCCGCTCCAGGGAGGCGATCTGGTTGGAGCCAAGGCCACGCACCCGGCGGCTCTCGGAGATCCCGAGTCGCTCCATGATCTGCTTGGCGCGGACCTTGCCGACGCCCGGCAGCGACTCGAGCAGGGCGGAGACCTTCATCTTGCCGATGACGTCGTTCTCCTGGCCCTGCTTGATGACCTCGTGAAGGGAGGCGCCGGAGTGCTTGAGTCGATTCTTGACCTCGGCCCGCTCCCGGCGAGCCGCGGCGGCCTTTTCGAGCGCGGCTGCGCGCTGTTCGGGGGTAAGGGGCGGAAGAGCCACGCCTACGTCACCTCGGATGTCGAACTGTCGGATACGGACCGGTGAGGAACTCGCTTGCCCCACAGCCGGTGAGCCACACACCACAGTTGGCCTGTGGCTCTGGTCGGAGACTAGCGGTCCGGGCAGCGAGAGTCAGCGAGAACGACGGAAAAGTCCTGGTCAGACTCAGGAGCGGCCCGATAGCGCCCGACATTTACGACAAACCGGAGCGGTTTTGCGCGGAGGAAGGCGGAGATACGGATGAAGCGGGTCCGCCACGGGGGGCCATCCCCCTGGCGGACCCGCGTACAGGGCGCCCAGCGCCCACCGTCGGCGGGCCCGCTCAGCCGGCGACGGCCCAGCGGCCCACGGCGGCGAAGCGGTCGGCCGCG